>CAISOI010000455.1 GCA_903886985.1 uncultured Chthonomonas sp. | reverse complement strand
TATCTGACGCGCTCGAGCATTCATTTGAATGATATTGCCGTTATTGCTGATGAGCAGAAGTCCTGCATACATACTCTCAATGGTATGAGCAAGCTTCTCTTTCTCTTCGACAAGCTCTTGGAACATTTGAGCATTAGCTATTACTGCTGCGGCATTTCTGGCAAGTCTCTCTAGGAGAGTTACGTCTTCCTCCAAGAATTCGCTGCCGTAGCGTTTGTTGAAAACAGAAAGAACACCAATCGACATTCTGTCTATAACGCGATTGTCATCATCTCGCTTTTCGACGACGAGGGGAACTACAACGCCATTGCGAACATTCAGTGGTTCTAAAACAGCGATAGATTTGTCATCTGCAACGTTACCATCCTGAAAAATTGCCGCCTTTTCCGTGGCGAAAACCTTCGCAAAAATTCCTTCAGATGTACTCACGCGGAATTTAGCGACATCGGACTCATTGATGCCGAATGCAGGATTGCGGGCTGTGAGTTCACCGCTATCTTTATCTCGGATCAAAATAGCGCACTTTTCAGCCTGGAGAATCATGGCGACCCGCTGAACTAATCTCTTGAGTGTGTCCTCAAACTCGTTTATCGCAACAGTTGCATCTGCAACTTCTGAAGCCTTACTAGCCTGTTGAAGTTTTTCGATCTGTTCGTTTGCAATTGCCAGCTTTTGTTTAAGTTCGGCAATTTGCGCGTTCAGGTCTGACTGCTCAGTGGACATTCATCACTCTCTTTATGGTGCTGGAAATTGGAAGTATATGTTTACGATTATAACATACGGTGCAAACGAGCGTCAATTGGAATAATTCCTAATTGGGCTTTATCCAATACCTTGGAGGAGTTGGATCAAGTTGCCCTCTGAATCGCGAAAGGACGACACAATAGCGCCACCAACATCGGTTGGAGGTACGAAGAACGCCACACCCTTTGCGGTCAACTCATGAAAGGCGCCGTGAGCATCATCAACAATGATTGTCAACATTACGGCATTAAAGTTCAAGTTGTCGATCGGAAGCGGCTCAGGAGAGAGCATCAGTCCGACATTTTCTTCGAACATAGCCCAGTCTTCTTGCTCAGATTTCAATGTGAAACCAAGCTTATCACGATAGAACCTGATTGCTCGGTCCATATCTTGAACCAAAGTTACTGATGTGACCGAATCAATTCGCAAGTTTGTTAACCGCAGGGGCCGAGAGGGGAGTCTTTTCCTTAAGCCCAGTACCAGTTACACGTGAAACGTTCAGTTTCGCAGAAATACCAACAATGATGACTCCGAAGACTATGAGAACCATCAAGATAGGAGCTCGATTTTTTGTGATTTTACTCAAAGCGGGTATTGGATGGCCGACGATCAAAGTAATCAAGAACATGATGATCGCGAGTGCCATTTTCATGCCAAGCCACATCTGGTATTTGCCGTTCACCGATTCACTGACCAGGGACATATTGTAAAATCCGGTGAGCAATACAACCACCCAGAGACCGCCTACAAACATTCCGAATCGCTTCCAAATGTCTTTGACCAAGGGACTTTCACTCTCGGTGTTCGTTGCAGGAAGGATGGCCATAAAAGCGAGCATTATGCTGCCAAGAACTCCGATCATACTAAGAAGGTGAAGCCATTTGTTTACTAGTGCGATCATACTTTGTGATTCTCCTGACGGAGACATCTTTTAATGGATGTCTTCTATACTTATCTTTTTGTTCAGCGTACCACATGGCACAAACTTGGTCTTGACCACAGGATAACTGAGTTGAGTTGGTTGGATAAGTTGAACTTTGAAATTTAAGCTGATTGACATGCAATATGTGCCACTGATATAATCTCAGCGTAAGGTTGATGTTACTTTGCGCTGTCGCAAAGTATCAATGTTTAGGTAACCGACGCACTCCAGCTAATAGGATACTGCGCCGGGCGTTTGAATGTTTGCTATACAGAACCACAGGTTG
>CAISOI010000454.1 GCA_903886985.1 uncultured Chthonomonas sp. | reverse complement strand
TGAGCCGGCAAGCTCACACTTACTGCAGTCACTCCTTCGGTACCGAATTGTCGAAGGCGGTCTACCACACCTGATCCAGTTTCAATTGAGTCGATCGTTTGGTGATTCCATCTGGTGATCGTCAGCCAGATTAAATTGTTTGCCAGCCACTGCCATGGTATCGCACCCGGAGTGCGTTTCCAAGCGAATGAAGTCTGGTCCGGTCCTTATGCCAATGACCGTCTAATATATCCCATATCGCGCAACATCTTCAGTTACAGTCAATTGACTTACGGACTGCCACCCAGCAGGTGCTGCCCACGTCTCATGCAACGATGGAGCGCGAATTACGGATTCAATCCAATTCAGTGGGAAGAGAGTAACAGTTTTGGCAGTTGGGAACTGCTCCAGTACTCTCGCCTTGAAAAGGTTATTGGGACCGCGTACGAATCCTCTAAATACAAATCGGTCAGGTGTGGCGATGGCAGTGACAGGAATGGAAATACCCGGTCTGCCCGTCTTACGGCTTGAATTGGCGAAATGAGAAATGGACGAATGGGTGCGCTTGCCCGATTCTTTTTCTCGTTTTTCGCTGGTACGTATTTAGTTGTCAATTTGCCATGCATGGTGCTCCCTTCTCGTTTTGAATGGGTGAATGGAAGAATCGGAGAATCGGTGCGCTTGCGCGATCTCGTGTTCTCATTATCCATCAGCACGTATTTGGTTGTGTTTTGTATCTCTGTCTCGGCGTGCCGTGACACTATAAGTTTGGTTTCAACATGGTGCGGCCGCGCGGAATTGAACCTGGGTTCAGGACGTCGGTTGATCGGTCCAACGGCATGAAGTTTTGTGCTTACGATTAAATACTCGTTTGGGGTTGGTGAATCCGGCAAGGTTGTGGAGAGATTTTTTGAAAAATTTTTTGGAAGGCTGTGCCGAGAGCGGATGCAGGTGTTTTCTCGCACCTAAAAACGGATTTCTACATGCTTTATAGCAACTTCTGCGTTCCACAACGCGGAAACGTCCCGCAATTCGAACACTGTCAATAACGGTCACCCTGAGGAACGGAGGGTCTGCTTTTGATTGTTCGGTAAAAGGTCAAAAACAGATTCTTCACTGCGCTAGGAACGTTGGGTCAAGCAGTGACTTGTGAGATGCTTCGTTCAGAATGACTAAATACTACTTTGTTCTCAATTATTGGGATGGTGCGTGTTAAGGATTTTGCTGGATTCCCGCCTTCGCGGGAATGACGAAATGGCACTTCTCTCGAGCGGATCCACCGAGATTTACTCCGTTAGGATCTAAGAGCAGATGCTTCGCTTACGTTACAAAGAAATGTTTCGGTGGGAGGGAATCTGGCGTCACTCGAGCATGACATGTAGGTGGATTGTTCGGTTATAAGAAAGTGGACCTATGATAATCCGCTCACTGGATTCCTGAATTGCGGGGGAACTCATTAATGTCTTATTCTGTATCGCATGGGAGGTTTGCGGTAACAAATGAGGCGCGCGCCCAGTTTAGCTTCGAGGAGTCGTGGAGACGCCCGAATCATCTTCGTCCGAGGATGAGTGAAAGTCTAATTGAGACTATGGTCCAGTCGCACCGCGAAACCCGACGAGGAAGAATGAAACGTCTTGATCGACGCTGTCGCGATACGCAGAGCGGAATTCGTCTATTCTGCTGCTAATAAAAGTACCGCCGCGCATAACGCGGTCAGAAGCATTAGCGGCATTGCCTCCACCATATTTACTGCTGGTCCATTGCCACACATTGCCCGCCATGTCCAAGAGTCCATATGGACTCTTACAGGTGTGTATATCTCCTGCCGGATTCGTTCGATTCTTTTGACTGTCCACAGAACTCCAGAGTTTGCTGGCATCAAACTTATCTCCCCACGGAAAACGGAGCTTTCGATTGCTCTTATAGTCCCATGCCGCAGCCTTCTCCCACTCTCTTTCACTTGGCAGCCGCACTCCAGCCCATTTGCAGTACCGTTCTGCTTCCATTGCGGTGATATTTACCACCGGATGGTCGTCAATTAATCCCCATCCCGGTTTAAACGGCAGTGCGTGTCCACACTCATTGCAGAACTTCTTGTACATTTTAACCGTGACAAGGTTTTTGTACATCCAATATCCGTCCAGAAAGATTTGTCGCGGCTTATTGTCTCTCTGATCTTTATCGCCCATTAGGAATTTCCCCGCAGTGATATAGATGAGTTCTGCGTCGTCTTTTGGGTTTATCCAGACATCCCCTGATTTAGCCTTCTTAGGGCGCCTACCGTGAAATGTCACTATGCCCGACTTCGTCTCTTTGCTAGTTTGCAGAGTCTGCGCAGTAAATCCGAAACAGGTGATAGCTGTGACCAACATCAAACCTGATATAGCGATAGCATGACGCATAATTCACTCCTGTGGGCAATCGTGTACTATGAAGTGAGGCAAGTCAATTGGAGTAATTGTGACATGGAATTGTTGAAGCAAGCATTTCCCTGATCCCATTAGCAAAGCCCCCGTACCCCTTCGCGCTTCGGTTACTTAAATCGATGTTTTCGGCGCCAGGTGGAAACTGTTCAAATCCGCCAGACTTTTAAGGGTCACGAATTCGCCACCTATAAAATTGGGATTTTTCAACTGCTCCCAAATACCCAGAAACTCTACTGCATTCCAGTCTTCGCTGGAATGACGAGTTGGTACGGGTTGCCGTTGGTAGGAATAAATGCGTATCAGCACGTTCTTGGGCGGGCACAAGTCCCGCGCTCTTCAACGACATTAGCTGGTAAAACTTCCCCGCAGCCTATGCATATATGCTGATTCCGTTAAGCCACAACATCTTCACCCACCCCTTGACAAACTTAATTCACTTATGTAAACTATTCGCAATGATGAATAGTTATGATAAGCAAACTTATGCCTCTATCCGGTAAGCACCTTTCTGAAAAGGAACGAGCAACCGAACAGGTAAGGAAATCGTTGCACCAAGTATTGAGAACGTTGGTGTTTCGTATGCCTGCGCCGCCGGAGATTCAAGAACTGCCAGTTTCGCAGTTAAAGTGTCTGTTTATCGTCGGAGATAATGAGGGATTGCGCCTGCATGATCTGGCTGACCGCATGGAGATCAAACTGCCGGCAACTTCTCAGATTGTTGAGCGACTGGTAAAACGTGGACATCTGGAAAGAGTTCCTGATCCTGAAGACCGAAGAGCTGTGAAGATATTCTTGACCGAGAATGCGCGACACAACCATTATGCAGGAATAGCCCGGCACGTTATTGGGATGGAAACCGCCTGCGACCATCTCGATATTGAGCAACTAAAAGTTATCGCTGGTGGGCTGACAACATTAGCCGATGCCGCAACTCGGGCGGAGAACGAATTGAATGCAGTCGCTGCGGAATATCATCCGACCTATGCGGAGGCGGAAATAGTATTGGCGGAGCGCGGAATAACTCCAAAGCCTTTTAGTCCCGGTAGAGATAATTACAGCAGTTAGTTGGTTAGTTGGTTAGTTAGTTAGCGTCAAGTAGTTAGTACCAAATTGAAACGCAACGAGTTGGATTGCGTAAGCGTTATGACATTCCTATTGACACTACTATTATCGGAATGCGCGAATGTCTAATTTTTGGAGATCGAAGGAAACGCACGATGAGATTTTCGTCTGACACTATGTTCAAGAGCACGGGTTTAGTTGGATTAGCGGGCGTCTGCATTGCTATTTGTTCGCCAGTCTTGGCGGATAAGAAGCATGATGAAAAAACGGATACCAAAGTTGTTCAAGACCAATCCGCCGATATCGCCGGTCCTCTCACTCTGGAAGATGCCATCCGAATTGGATTGAAGAATCAACATTCACTGGCAATTGCTCAGGCTTCCATCGTCTCTGCGAAGGCATCGGTCACCCAGTCGAAATCGGCATATTATCCACAGGTTGCTCCTTCCTATTCCTACACCAATCAGAAAACAACTCAGACGTTTAACGGAGTGAAACAGACTGGTGTGGTGGAATCTGGAATCACCCAGATTGGAGCGAACCTTCTATTATTTGATATGGGTAAAAGAGAAGAGAATGTTCTCGCCAGCAAATATTCCGCAAAAAGCGCAGGGTTTAGCTATACAGACGTGCGGCAATCGGTCATTCAGAATATTACAACTTCTTACTATGAAATTTTGCGACGCAAAGAGCTGGTTCGCGTCGCTCAGGCGAGTGTAGATCGGGCGAAAACGACCTTGGACGCAACCCGCGCCTTTGTAGAAAACGGAACTTCGCCCAAGAAGGATATCCTTCAGGCAGAGGCAGATTACGAAAACGCAGATGTTCAGCTGAGTGTTGCGAAGAACGATGTTCGCCTTGCAATGACGACTCTGAAACAGTCGATGAGTGTCCTCTCCTCAATGCCGGTCATCACTCCCGATGTCAAATTGCCGACGCCTTCTGCAAATCCAGACACCACGGATATCGCCACTTATGTCAACAAAGCGTTCGACAAGAGATCGGGTATTAAGCGTGATGAAGCGACGACGGATACACATCGCCATACTCTTAAAATCGCCCACATAAATGCCGGTTTTCAGGTGAACGCTTCTATAACCGAAGGTTACCGCGTCGATCCAAGTCCGGGTGAAAATAGAACCTTTAACACATCGTTTTCTTACCCACTTTTTGATGCAGGTTCCGCCCGCGCCTCGGTGAGGCAGGCGGAGGCGACCTTGGAACAAGCTCAAAGACAAGTCGCACTCACGAAACAGGGTATCCAAGCAGATGTAGAGAGCAACCTATTGACCCGCGAAGAGGCACGCCTCAGAATTCGTGCGACCCAATCTGCATTGCGCGCATCCCAAGAGAATTACAACGCAGCGAGAGAATCCCAAAAAGAGGGTGCAGGCACGATTATTGACGTTATTACCGCTCAAACTCAACTGGTAACTGCCGAAACAAATGCAGTTCAGGCACTTTACGATTTCTATATTGCAGACGCAAGATTCAGACGTGCAATCGGAGAAAATGATCCATATCTTGGAGGCAAAAAGCCGTGAAAAAAGTCTTAATACCACTGGTAATTATCATCGCTGTCGTCGGCGGCTACTATATGTACGTCAAGTCCAAAGGCCCGTCAACGACTGAAGTTGCTACATATAAGGTTGCTAAATCGGAAAAGGGAACCGTCAAGAAAACGGTCTCCGCCACCGGAACCCTGCACCCATGGTCAACCGTCGATATCAAATCTAAAGCCGGTGGAAAAGTGCTTAAAATGCTTGTCGATACAGGCACCCCTGTCAAAAAGGGTCAAAAGATATGTCTTATCGACCCTTCGGATACGCAGCTCTCTGTTGATCAGGCAAATGCAGATATCAAGTCTGCGGATGCAAGAATTGACCAGAGTGTCGTGACTACAGAACTTCAGGTTAAACAAAGCAAACTTGGCGTATCTCAGGCGCAAGCGGCAATCGATACAGCAATTGCATCCAGAGATGCCGCACAGGCTCGCGTTTCAACCGCCAAAAGCCAAATGGATGCCCAACCGGGTCTTTCCGAGTCCACAATTAACAGCGCTAAGGCAAATCTGGACAACACGGAAAAGCAGTTGGCACAGATTATGCAGGCAACCAATCCTCAGGAACGGGCGAACGCAAAGTCTAGTCTTGATCAGGCAAAAGCCAATCTGAAGAATTCTGAAGCGAATCTTGGACGACAGGCTTCTTTGTCCGCAAAAGGATTCGTCTCTTCCCAAGTTGTAGATCAGGCGCAGGCGAATCGAGACGTCTCTAAGGCTCAGGTGGATTCCGCACAGAGAAAACTGGACACCTTAGAAAAAGAACTTGCCGCCAATACCCAGGCAATGGAAGCACGTGTCGCACAGGCACGGGCACAATATGCCAATGCCAGAGCCGGAGTTATCGATGTCGAGATTCGCAAGAGTGGCTACAACGAAGCACTTGCATCTCTGAAACAGACTGAGAAACAGATCAACTCCGCACGAGAGAATCTGAAACTCGCGCAAGCGAATATGGCAAATGTCAAAATCCGTGAAGCCGATATTGCATCCTCCAGAGCATCAAGAATGCGAGCTGAGGCAGGTAGAGTAAACGCGCAAACTACGCTCGACCAAACGGTTGTGACGTCCCCAACGGATGGCGTCATTTTAACCAAATATGTTGAGCAGGGAACCATTATTTCATCCGCATTGTCATTTGCTGCTTCTGGTAATAACATTGTCCAGATTGGTGATGTCACGAGAATGTATGTGGACGTTACTGTAGATGAAACTGACATCGCAAATGTTGAAGTTGGACAGAACGTGAATGTCACCATCGAAGCCTATTCCACAATTCCTTTCGAGGGTAAAGTGACCCGAATTGATCCACAGGCACTTGTGGAACAGAATGTAACCAACATCCACGTCCGTGTGGAAATTGACAATTCTGAAAACAAATTTCAACTCCTAAAGCCGGGTATGAACGCCACCTGTGAGTTCATTAAGTCCAAGCGAGATGATGTTGTCTTTGTCCCGAACGAAGCCATTCACACCGATGAAGCCGGTAAGAGCTACGTTGAGATTGGTACCGGCGGCAAGCCGGTTGTTATAGATCCCAAGGACAAGAACCCACCAGATGCAGGTTCCCTTGTTGGCGTCAAAGTAACTCGCCGAGAAGTGGAAGTCGGCCTGGAAGGCAACGACGGTACAGAGATTAAGACCGGACTAAAAGAGGGCGAAACCATTGTCACAGCGATCACAGAACCTGTTGTACAACAGGCTGGCGGAGCTATGGGTGGTTCAAGAATGGGCGGATTTGGTGGTCGAAGATAAGGCAGTGATCTCACGGCAATGTCAGCGCCGTGAGATCAGACGCCATTCCCGATTGGTCAGGAATTAATTATGGTCAGTATAATCATGGCCCTTCGCGGGCTGACAGCAAATAAACTACGGTCCTTCCTCACTACCCTTGGCATGATCATGGGAGTTGGGGCCGTTATCATTGCTATCTCGATTGGGCAGGGATCTAAACAGGCTGTTGCCGAATCAACTCAGGCACTTGGAACGAATACCCTGACAATCTTGCCGGGGCAGCAAAGAAAAGGCCAAATCAGCTTTGGATTTGGTTCCATCAAGACCTTGAAGCTCGCCGATGCGGACGCCATTCTTAAAGGATGCCCCAGTATTCAGCGAGTTTCCCCAAGTGTCAGCGGAAACTTACAAGTCAAATTCAAAAACAAGAACTCAGCAGTGAGTATTCAGGGTACTGGCACAGACTATCCCATTATTTCCAACCACCTGATAAAATCCGGCCGTTATTTCAATCAGGCTGAAATTAAGGGGCTAAAACGAGTCTGCATTTTAGGATCGACTACTGCCAAAGACCTGTTTGATCAACAGTCGCCAATAGGTAAACGAGTCAAAATCAAAGGCATTATGTTTGAAGTCATTGGCCTCTTTAAATCAAAGGGAGGACTCGGATTCCGAAACCCGGATGATGCCGTTTACGTACCCGTTACAACTGCAATGAGACGATTGCTCGGTCTTGACTACATTCAGGCAATCACGACTCAGGCAAAAGGCGACAACCTTATGGGTAAGGCGCAGGATGAATTTGACGTAGTACTAAAGAAACGTCATAAAATTGCGGGCGGCGGTACAAACGACTGGATCGTGTTTAACCAGGCAGATCTACAACGAACGCAGCAGGAGCAGCAGGATACTTTCCTCGCGCTCATTGCGGGAATCGCTGTAATCTCACTCTTGGTTGGCGGTATCGGAATTATGAACATCATGCTCGTTTCCGTTACCGAACGAACCCGTGAGATCGGTGTTCGAAAAGCCATCGGTGCAAAACGTAAGAATATTCTCGCCCAATTTATGTTGGAAGCCGTATTTCTGTCGATTGTAGGCGGTCTACTGGGAGTAGTTTTCGGTATAGTCGGCTCTAACGCTGTCGGTGAAATTAACAAGTGGAAGATCGTATTGGATCCGGGAACCATTCTGCTTTCGTTCAGTTTCTCAGCAATCGTTGGCGTTTTCTTTGGTTTTTATCCAGCCCTGAAGGCGTCGAAGCTCAATCCGATCGACGCATTACGTTACGAATAGAAGTTCATTAAAACTGCACGATATGGTGTATCCTGCCATCTCGAACACAATTAAGGAGTTATATAGACCATGAGATTATTCTCTAATTTAGCTTTGACGACGGGGCTCTTGCTTGCCGTTGGTACTTCCGCACTTGCTCAGGGCGGCCCCGGTGGTGGTGGATTACCACCTGAATTGGCAGCAAAGATTAAGCAATGGCAGAAGTTCCAGGAATCCCACAAAAACTTCACAACTCTACAGAAAACCATGATCGGTTTCGGCGAGTGTGAGAAGGACCCAAAAACTGCTCTGAACAAAGATCAAGCAAAACTCATTCTCGGACTGATTAAACAGTGGGAAAAGAAACCCATTATGTCCAATGACGAAGCAGGTGCACTTGTAAAAGCGATGGGCAAAGGCATGACATTGGAACAGATCAAGACCTCTGCAACCGCCAAAATGCCTGATTATCGAAGTCAAATGGCAAAAAGCAGTGGTGGCGGGGCCAATTCGATGGCGAACTTCAAGCTCCCAGATGCAAAGGAATACAATCCTCTGAATGCCGATACCATGCCCGTGGAGCAAGCCCGACCCATGATGAAGAAAAGCTTGGAAGATTTTAAGGCGAAACTTGCTGCAAAATTGAAGTAGTTATGATAGGGAGTGCAGCTCTTCTGCTGTCACTCCCTGAATTCACCGTTAATTAGAATGTCTTTAAATGAGGTAATCGATGGCTCGTCCACTGATCGAAGTAAAAGATTTGGCCAAAACCTATAAGATGGGAACTATGGAAGTCCGTGCCTTGCGGCACGTTTCATTAACCATTGACCACGGCGATTTTGTGGCGATCATGGGACCTTCGGGTTCAGGTAAATCGACATTCATGAACTTGATCGGCTGTCTTGATAAGCCAACTACAGGTTCTTATGTTCTGGATGGCATTGAGGTCGCAAAGCTAAATGACAACCAGCTTGCTGAGATCAGAAACAGCAAGATCGGTTTCGTTTTTCAAACCTTCAATCTACTTGCACGTACCAGCGCATTGAGAAACGTGGAACTGCCTCTGCTCTATAACGGTGCTAAAAACCGAGATGCTACTGCGAAAAAGTGTCTTGAGGCCGTTGGACTCGGTAATCGAATGGACCACAAACCTAACGAACTTTCAGGTGGACAGCAGCAGCGTGTCGCAATTGCACGTGCACTGGTCAATGACCCGCCAATTCTCTTCGGGGATGAACCGACAGGAAACCTCGACTCTCGCACCAGCGAAGAGATTATGGGGATATTTCAGCGATTTAACCGCGCCGGCAAGACTGTCGTCATTGTCACGCACGAGCAGGACATTGCAGAACATGCCAATCGAATCATCCGATTCAAAGACGGCATCGTCGTTAGTGACGAGAGAGTGAAAACTCCCATAATCGCCGACGAGGTGCTAGCCAAGATGCCTTCAGAAGAAGAACTCGCGGCGTAGAGCCACTGAAGAATTTGTAGAAGCAATTACGGAACCCAGAGATAATTCTGGGTTCCGTTTTGTTTAATGATGCTCTATTGCGGAGAATCCCATTCAGGGTCAGTATAGACGCCTCTTAAGCGGTAGTCTGTTACAAGCTGTGTGGTTGTTCTGGCGCTTCCATTGCCGTTTAGCAAGGGTGGATCCTTCAACCATTTAGCATGACCATCCACAAATGTCCAAACTCTTCCCAGATTGTGTCTCTGTCCAAGCGGCCATCTGTCAACTGGGTTGGTGCTGTTTCCGTAACCGGGAACGATATACCATCCTGCAAACGAATTGCCATTATTGGTTGCGCTTCCAACATCCGTGCTGTAGAACAGATTGGAGGGAGCAGCAATACCTGCCAGATTATACATATCGAAACCTGTGCCACGACCAAGATAGACCTTATTCAGCCAATAGTTGCCGGCATATGATAGAGGAAACGACTTTGTCATTGCATTCGCAACACTTCGCATTCCACTGTAGGAACCAGGCATATTTACCGCTAGAAGCTGTGCCTCATAGCAGTAGGAACCTTGTTTACCCCAGCCACCCTTATAGGGATCGGATGGACAAGACCATATCTGCCAGTTCTTGGTGTAAGGATAAGTTGCCAACGGAAACGCAAATGTCCCACTCCAATAGGCATCGTTTGGTTGAGTGACATCTATTGGATTAGTACACGGCCCCTGCCATCCTGTCTGAGGAAGGAACTCATCATAATCCTGTGTGTACATCATGATTGCGTTTCCAATCTGTTTATTGTTGGAAATGCAGGATGCCTGACGAGCTTTTTCCCGTGCCTGCGCAAAAACTGGAAAGAGTATTGCAGCCAAAATCGCGATAATTGCAATAACCACGAGAAGCTCTATCAGGGTAAAACCACTGGTTCTTCGTTGCATGACTTATCCTTTTTCGAATTGTAAATGTGCGAGGAGACCTACAGCGGATATAAGTAATCGCTACTCTTCGGAGTATGGATGAGGTAGTTTATTGAACAGTGAAGTGACCGTTATCTTATGGTTATCTCATAGTTAAGTTGTCGTTAGTGGTTCAAACGCAACCAAGGTATCATGCCAAGAGATGTATAACGAATTTTAGATAGGACATATCCATGCAAGAACAGACACTGGTAAGCAGCGAATATATCTACAAGGGGCGCGTTGTCACCTTGAGAATTGATACCATTCGCAAGGCCGACGGCAAAGAGATGCGGCGGGAAGTGGTGGAACACCATGGGGCTGTCGCAATTGTTCCTCGGTTAGATTCTGAAACGATACTGATGATCCGCCAATATCGACAGGCAGTTGGTGAAGTGCTTTTGGAAATTCCCGCCGGAACCATCGAACCTGGTGAAGATATAGATGTTTGCGCCGCTCGTGAACTGGAAGAGGAAATCGGTTATGTTCCTGGCAAATTGAAACTTATGTTCAGTCAGTATCTCGCGCCAGGCTATTCCAGCGAAGTTCTGCACGCCTATTTCGCCGAGGACCTGACCAAAACGCAAACACATTTCGACGAAGATGAGGAGATTGAACTGGTACCAGTTCGGATTGCCTCAATAGAATCCATGATCCTGAATGGCGAAATCCGTGACGCGAAGAGCATCGCTGCACTTTTGGTCGCGATGAGCATTATCCGTAGTTCGTAAATGCGGTTACTAGTCGTCTTTGGCTGGTGTGTCCACCGTTGAGGCGGGCTGCTCCGCGCGCCAGTGGAGCGTTTTAGTCTCTTTGGCATCCTTGGCCCGGACAAATCCATAAGAAAACCAGAAGTTGTTCTTTCCGTAATGCCGTAAAGTCTTCGTGAGCTGATCTTTTCCACCAACGGCGTTCAGAGATGTCGAATCCGCTTCAAACAACAAAACGGTCTCTTTCGGACTCTTCAAATTCTTTATGGCTACGCCGCCAAGTGCAGAGTTAAATGCATAGCCGTAAGGCGATGTCGCCTCTGGGCAGTGAGGTGCCTCCTCCGCCGAGACATTGAACCCTCCGCCACTGACATATTTTGAAGTGAGAGTGGACCAGTTGACTGCGGGAGGGAAAGTCTCGTCCCAATCTTGTGTGTATTCCACAATTGCACGCCCCAACGCCTTCATATGAGACTGACAAGTGAACCCGCCATGAATGGCGCTCGCTTGTTTTGCCTGTCCGGCAACAAATCCTAACAGCCCTGTGAAGATGCATAGGCTCTCGACTATCATCAATAGCCGCGTACGCCCTAATCCGGCACGGTTCAACCTCTTCCAGAAGATAGGAAGCAAGATTGCCACAAGCAAGAAAAGTAGATAGGATCTCTGAATGATTAGCATATTTGGGTCAGGTCCAATGTAAGAAGTACCTCTGTCACTAACTAGAACAGATTACGTATTATTAAGTGTAAGAACATTGTAGCCGTTTTGTTCACGATGGTCTGCAAAATATGGTCCGCCGGAGGCCGTTATGAAAATTCTTAAAAGTTGTGCGGGCGTTATTGCTCTCTGCTCCTTTACTCTTCCCGCCTTGGCGGGGGGTGGAAGTCGCATGAATGGCGTCCCAAGTTCCACGAATCGCTTGGTGCGTGGCAACCCGGCAGACCGAGAGATCGCGCTGACTTTTGATGA
>CAISOI010000453.1 GCA_903886985.1 uncultured Chthonomonas sp. | reverse complement strand
GCACCAACGAACCTGTGTTCAAAAGGCTAAGATTCCGCCTCCGAAATTTCGGGTTTCTCTTAGGATGTACTAAAGTTCGTGAATCTCTTAAAGTCATAGAAATCCAAGGAAAGTAAGCCAGATCAACATAGCCACGGAACCTGTCCTCCTCCGTTTAAAGCGTATGTCCCGGCTGAGAGTATTACGGAGCAAAATTAATTCGCTGGGACTGACCAAGCCCAGCTAACTACATATTCATGTGCGCGGATTTAATCGCTGCAAAGCAGACATATAAACTGCGTAGGATTTCTCTTGCATTGTTTATCGGTTCAGTGCCTGTTTCGATAACGTGTGACGACGGGGTTAGGTGAAACAAAATGGAAGGGGACCGGAGTCCCCTTCCATTGCAAGTTTCGTGCTTTTATGTCTGTTTATTGATACCGCGATTGGCGGATGATTACCGTTCTTGGAGGAAGGTTCCGCGATCCAGTTCGGAGAATGCGTCGCGCAGTTCTTCCTGTGTATTCATGACTATCGGTCCGCGCCAGGCGACTGGCTCCTGCAGAGGTTTGCCGGAGCAGAGCAGGAATCGAATGCCATGATCCCCCGCCTGGACGGTCACTTCGTCTCCACCATCAAATAGAACCAACGAGCGATTCTCGACGGAGGTATCGAATATGCCCTCTTCGGTGGGAACTGCCATCGGGTCGGATGCGTTGGCGAATTTACCGGAGCCTTCGAAGATATATGCGAAGGCGTGACTGCGCGTATCCACCTTCAGGGTTTTGCGCTTGCCCGCCGGAACAGATACATCGAGATAGACCGGGTCGGCAGCGATTCCGTCGATGGGTCCGGATTGGCCCATGAAATTGCCACAGACTATGCGGACTGCGGTGGCATCATCATCCACAACGATGGGGATCTCAGGGGCTTTGATCTCCTGATATCTTGGCGCGGTCATCTTGAGGGCCGAGGGTAAGTTCGCCCAGAGTTGGAAACCGTGCATCCGCCCGAGGGAGTCGCCTTTGGGCATTTCCTGGTGGATAATCCCACGTCCGGCGGTCATCCACTGGATTTCGCCAGCAGCAATTTCGCCTCGATTGCCCATGCTGTCGCCATGCTCGACTGTTCCTGCGAGTACATAGGTTATCGTCTCTATTCCACGGTGTGGATGCCAAGGGAAGCCAGCCGAATAGGCGGATGGTTCGTCCCCTCGAAAATCGTCAAAGAGCAAGAATGGATCGAACTCTGTGGTACTGCCGAACCCGAAACCACGGTGCAGCTTCACTCCCGCGCCTTCCATAGTTGGGCGGGCGTTGATGACCTTCTGTACAGGTCGGATAGACACTTCAATCTCCTTTTTGATCGTGCGTCCCACCGGATTGTGTTTGGGGGACGAATATTTGTATTTGATTGATTCTACGCATTATGCAGTCAAATAATTCACGATGAGGAGGAGAAGGGCAATGGAGCCAGTTGGGAGGCCGCCAATTTGGGGTCTGGCCGCAACAAAGCCGATCTGCACTTGTCCAAAGTGAGTAAAATACTACTATAGTTATTCTGCCCCAGTCATCTTGCTATAATCGCAGTGTCTCGAAGGAGAAGTCCGTGCAATACCGCCGTATCGCTATGATCCTGCCCACCACATTATTGGTCGCCAGTGGTGCATCTTTTGTAATTGCCCAGGCACCAAAATCGCCGACGAAAGTCGATTTCAATCGCGATATTCGACCCATTTTGTCCGCGAATTGCTTTTCATGCCATGGTCAGGACTCTACGGCGAGGCAGGCGGGATTGCGACTCGACAATCGGGATGGTGCGATTGCATCTCGCAATGGCAGGCAGGCAATCGACTCCGCCCACCCTGCAAACAGCACTCTCATCACTCGCGTGAACAGCACCGATGCAAATCTGGTTATGCCGCCCGCCTCCACCGGAAGAAAACTTACTGCGCAACAGCGAATTCTGCTCACCAACTGGGTGAAGCAGGGCGCGCCTTATGCCGATCACTGGTCGTTTTCGAAGTTAACGAAGCCTGTTCCACCGATGGTCAAAGCAGTCAGCGCGGTCAAGACACCGCTCGATAATTTTGTGCTCGCGAAATTGGAGATGGAGGGACTCAAGCCATCACCAATGGCAGATCGGTCCACACTCATTCGGCGGGTATCGCTTGATCTGACCGGGCTTCCGCCAACGCTTGCTGAAACGGAAGATTTTCTCAAGGATCGCTCTGCAAATGCTTATGAGAAGGTGGTCGACCGCCTGCTTGCTTCGCCCCATTATGGGGAACACTTGGCGCGCATGTGGCTCGATCTTGCGCGATATGCTGATTCCCAAGGATATGAAAAAGACCAACCACGCACCATCTGGAGATATCGCGATTGGGTTATCAATGCATTCAATGCGGACATGCCATATGATCGATTTACGATTGAGCAGATAGCAGGAGACTTGCTGCCGCAACCAAAGCAATCACAGATTCTTGCTACAGCATTTCATCGAAATACGATGACAAACACCGAGGGTGGAGTGGACCAAGAGGAGTTTCGATCTACGGCGGTTAAGGATCGGGTGGATACGACGGTTCAGGTCTGGATGGGGCTGACAATGGGGTGTGCAAAGTGCCATTCCCACAAATATGATCCTCTGACCATTCAGGATTATTACAAGTTTTACGCCCTATTTAATCAGACGCAGGATGCCAATTATGGCGACGATTCCCCGAAGGCAGAAATGCCAACGGATGAGCAAGTTTGGAATCGGGCGGATTTGCTGGAGAAGCGCAACAAACTCCAACTCGCGATGGCGAAGGGCAGCCCGGAGATTGAGGTGCGGCAGCGCACATGGGAGCAGAAGCTGCCGGGCAGCCCGTGGCGATCGCTCCGAATGTTGACTGGAACCACTGCGAGTGGGGCGGTCCTCAAACCGAGGGCTGACAGCGCCATTGTGGCATCCGGTGTTTACAAACCTCGCGATACATATACTTTGACATTTGATATGCCGAGTGAGAATATCTCAGCGGTGCGACTAGAATATCTGAAAGACGCCAGCCTGCCGAACGGCGGTCCCGGCAGAAATCCATCCGACCAGAACATAGTTACGACTGAGTTTAAGGTTGAAGTTCAGCCAGCGAGTGGGGGCAAAGCAGAAAAGATTGGTTTAACTAATCCGAGGGCGGATGTCGAACAGGGTGGATTCCCGATTGGCAATGCGCTGTTGGGTAAGCCGGAGACTGGTTGGGCGTATGCGCCGCAAAACACTATGCCGCATGTGGCGGTTTTTGATCTTCAAAAGCCTGTCAGTCTGCGTGGCGGAAAGCTCATTGTGACTATTCGGCAGGATTACCAGAGTTACACAGCGGGATGTTTGCGAATATCTTACTGTGCATCGGACCCCAAAGGATTGAGAGCGGAATTGCAATCGCTTGGTGAAGTGGCAGCAATTCCGACGGATATGCGCAGCACAGATCAGGCGAAACGGCTGATTGAAGAGTTCAGAAAACAAGATGTAGAACTGGGTCCTTCTTACAAAGCTTATGCGGAAAATGAGAAGGCGATTGCTGCGCTGGATGGTCAGATTGCCCGAATACCTATTACACATGAGCTGCCCGCCGACAAACAACGGGTTACTCGAATCCATCAGCGGGGCAATTTTATGGACCCGGGTGAAACTGTTAAAGGGGATGTCCCGCCGGCTTTTCATCCTTTGCCGGAGGGCGCGCCAAAGAACAGGTTGGGCGCGGCGCAGTGGATCGTTTCCAAGCAGAATCCATTGACACCTCGTGTTGCGGTAAACCGAATTTGGGCGCGCATGTTTGGAGAAGGAATTGTGGAGACGGAAGAGGATTTTGGAACACAGGGCACTGCACCGACAAATCCGCAGCTGCTGGATTGGTTGGCGGCAACCTTCCGCGATGATCTCAACTGGTCGATGAAGGGACTCTGCAAGACGATTGTGATGTCTGCGACCTATCAGCAATCTCCCACGCCGTCGGCAGAGGCGGCGAAGCGAGACCCGCGAAACCGATTGTTTAGTCACGGTCCTCGATTTCGATTGAGTGCGGAAATGGTTCGGGATCAGGCGCTCTCTATTGCCGGATTGCTCTCGCCGAAAATCGGTGGTGCATCGGTAATGCCGCCACAGCCGGATGGGATTTGGCACACGGTATATAGCGGAGCAAAGTGGGAGACGAGCAAGGGCGATGACAAATATCGTCGCGGGTTGTACACCTATTGGCGGCGCTCCAGTCCCTATCCTGCGATGACGACGTTTGATGCGGGGAGCGGGGAGTTTTGCGTTGTACGCCGAATTCGTACGAATACGCCGTTGCAGGCGTTGGTCACATTGAATGATCCAGCGTATGTTGAGGCTGCGGGCGCGCTCGGGAATGCGATGTTGACAGCGCAGTTGCCGGATTTGAAATCGAGATTGATTTATGGTTTCCGCCGAGCGACTTCTCGCACGCCATCGGACCCGGAAATTAAGAACCTATTGAAGCTTTATGCTGAAACGGATGAGCGATTCAAATATCACTCTGCCGATGCCAAATCGCTGTTGAAATCGGCGAATTGCTCACCCATCAATGGTCACACATCCGCCGAACAGGCAGATTTCACAGTTATTGCAAACGTGCTCTTAAATCTTGACGAGGTGCTCACAAAACCATGAACAAAAGTGATGAAATTCGATTAGAGAGTGCACTGGCGGTCACGCGTCGGCAGTTTCTGGGAAATATTGGGCTTGGTCTTGGGACTATTGCTATGGAGTCGATGCTGTCGAGTGCATCTGGTGCCGCGGGTGCGACAACTACGAGTGTTAACGCAAAACCCTCGCTACTTGCGACCAAACCGGCGATGATTGCACCGAAAGCGAAATCCATTATCTATCTCCACATGGCGGGTGCGCCGTCGCAATTGGAGCTGTTTGAATATAAGCCGGAACTCGCGAAATATGATGGGAAGGACTGCCCTGAGGAGTTTCTTAAGGGGAAACGGTTCGCATTCATCCGTGGGGTTCCGAAGATGCTGGGACCAGTATTTAAATTTAACCAATATGGCCAGAGCGGTCAATATATCAGCGAATTATTGCCGCATTTATCGACCCGCGTAGATGATATCTGCGTGATTCGGTCGATGACTACGGATCAATTTAATCACGCACCCGCGCAACTCTTTATGCATACTGGTCAGCCGCGATTCGGGTATCCGAGTATGGGGTCGTGGGTCACCTACGGACTGGGAACGCTCAATCAGGATTTACCAGGATTTGTGGTTTTGACCTCCGGCGGCAAAGCACCCGATGCGGGCGCGAGCGTATGGGGTAGTGGTTTCCTACCATCGGTTTATCAGGGAGTTCAGTGTCGGACGGATGGTGGCGATCCTGTTTTGTACCTCTCCAATCCTGCGGGGGTCGACCGAGATTTGCGGAGAAAGACGCTGGATGCACTGCACGATCTCAACGAATATCAACACAAGCATGTCGGAGACGACGAAACTCTAACGCGAATCGCCCAATATGAACTCGCGTATAAGATGCAGATTTCGGTGCCGGATGTCATGGATATTTCCAAGGAACCGAAACATATTCTCGATCTTTATGGGGCTCGACCGGGATATATATCCAATATTATTAACGACGAGGACCCGCGTGCCAATTACAAGGGGGACGACGCAACCTTCGCCAATAACTGTCTGCTTGCACGGAGATTGGTGGAGCGTGGGGTGCGATTTGTTCAGCTTTACGATTGGGGTTGGGACCATCATGGAAGCTCGCCAGGAGAATCGCTGGATGCAGGTCTGCCGATCAAATGTAAACAGATCGATAAAGCGGTTGCCGGGTTATTGACGGACCTGAAACAGCGGGGGCTGCTAGAGACTACGTTGGTGGTTTGGGGCGGAGAATTTGGCAGAACACCTATGCGACAAAACAACGTCAATCAGGAAAAGGTGAAGGGGTTTGTCGGGCGTGATCACCATCCATTTGCCTATACGATCTGGATGGCTGGCGGCGGAATCAAGCCCGGAATAGCCCATGGCGAAACCGACGAACTTGCCTATTACATCACGAAGGACAAGATGACCGTTCGGGATGTGCAGGCGACTCTATTACATCAAATGGGACTGGATCCGTTTCGATTTCACTATCCGTATCAGGGACTGGATCAACGATTGATTGGTCCTACGGACGAGGGGCGGGTTGTGCGGGAGATTCTGGCGTAGCGAAGCCTTGATGGCGACGCTCGTGCCATTTGCATCGATAATGAGTGCAGTTCCGGGAATAGTCAGTTCCATTTTTCCGCAGTCGCAAGTGGCAGGACAATTACACCAGGAACATAATCGCTGCGAGTACGATGAGCACGACACCGACAACCTGTCCTTCGTATTTTTCGAGCCAATCGAGTTTGACTCGCTTCAATCCGTGCAGAGCCATGCTGACGAGGATCAGCATCATTCCCACAGTGCAGAAAGCCATTACGAGACTAATGGCGAGGACAACGCTCCAGGGTTTGGGAGCGGCGGCGACGTAGATTGACAAAAGATCGAGGCAGGGTGAGAGAGTCATGCCGAGTGCGAGAACTGCCATGGCTTTTGGCGCAGGGCCAAACCGGTTCAAATTGTGTGGGCTGTTCTCTTCTTCATCGTGGTGGTGACCATGGTGGCAGCCTTTGCTTTTGAGAGACTGCCAAAGGAAATAGACCCCAAGTCCCCCCAGTGCGACGCACGTCCCGATATGTTCTGCCTGTGCGGGAATTCGGCTCAGCACGGATTTGCCAAATCCAGCGATCAAGAGTCCAATGAAGATAGTTAGCAAGACATGACCTAAACCTGCAAGTGCAGTGACCATGAGAGTCTGGCGGTAAGTCCACTTTTGGGCACGCCCGACCACCGCGAAGGAGAACCAGTGGGATGGAATCAGGGCATGGACTGCGGAGATGGATACGGCGCCTATGAGGAGAGCGGTTATGGAGGGGTCTTTTAGATTCATTGCTTTATTATAGCGGTCCACTTACCATCAATTCGTATCAATTCGTCGGTTTGGGTGGCAATAGTAGCAATATGGATTGCTATTTCCAGCCCGGTTACGAAATTTGTTCTGATTCGACTACGTTCTCGTAACGGTTGGGTTGCAACAATGAGTGATGAGAAAACCGTTTCTCATCACTCAAAGGGTTGAGTAGACGCCAATGAAGGCTGTTACTGCTCAATGGAGGAACCCGTTTGACTATTTCACGCCGAATTTCGCGATTCAAGATGGTCGCAATCCTGGCCGGGATGGCTCTCTCTTCAAGAGCGGCCATTGCGTCCGACTATCATGTTGGTCAAAATCAACCGTTAACGACTCTCTCTTCTGTGCCGTGGGACAAACTTCTCCCGGGTGACAATGTTTATATACATGCCCAATCACAGCCGTATCGAGAAAACATACTCATTTCTCAGAGTGGAACTGCTGCAAATCACATTCGGATCGTTGGCGTAGCGGATCCGGTAACCCATCTGAAGCCTGTCATCGATGGCGCGAATGCTACCCAATCCGCAAATATCGGATTCTGGGCGACAGCGTTTCGCGATATCGGTGCGGTTATCGTCTCTCCGCATCAGGGATTTGTATGGGGAACTGCACCTTCCTATATTGATATCGAGAATCTTGATATTCGAAATGCGAATCAGACGAACACACACACCAACTGCACAGGGCAGACGATCAATTACGGCAAATTTGCCTGTGCGCTCTATGTGGAGTGTGCTCGACACCTAATCGTTCGGAACTGCGAACTCTCGAATAGTGGCAACGGATTTTTTGTAAATTCGAAATATGGTGGTGCTATGCTCTCTTCAGACATACTCGTGGAGAGTTGTTATATTCACCACAACGGCAATCCTGGCAGTCCGAGTGAGCACAATTGCTACACAGAGGCGAACGGGATTGTGTATCAGTACAATCGAATTGGGCCATTGGCGGCAGGCTCGAATGGAGACTGCATCAAAGACAGATCTGCCAATACTATTGTGCGAAACAACTGGATCGAGCCATCAGGATTTGGGCAGGCAATGGAGCTGATATGTTCCCAATCCGATGCGGGAACGATCAATCTACTGCCGGGCTATGATAAGACCTATGTTTATGGCAATGTCATCGATAATGGTCCAACTGGATGTCCGATCCTTGTGACATATGGCGGGGATATGCCGGATTATTCTACTTATCGTCATGGCACCCTCTATTTCTACAACAACACGATCTTCAACCATAAAGACCGTAGCCCAATAACGGGATATTCTGTGGCACTCTTTCTCCCACCGCTTAAGAATGTCACGGGAGTGAACTGTATTGAGACGATTGATTGTAGGAACAATGTCATCTACAGCTCGTCGGCAACTCCGGGGGCAGTACCGGCTGATTTCTACCTGCTCTATACCAACAACACGCCAACGTTGAATCTGGCAACCAACTGGATGAGCCCGGCAGTGACAGCGGTTCAGCCGATCTCAAACTATGTGTTCGCAGGGACCATCAACGGATTGGCAAACAATCTTACCAATAGTGCTAATGACCCAGGGTTTTCAAATCCGGCACAATTGGATCTGCGCCCTGCATCTGGATCGCAGCTTTTGGACAGCAGTGGTCCTCAAGCGATTCCGGTTGCAGGGGCGTATGATGTGACGAATGAGTTCCTGTTTCCGATGTCATTTCAGCCTCGTGCTGTTCTTGGCAATCTGGATATTGGCGCTCTGGAGGGAACGAGCCTCGCCACGGGGCCTTCCATATCCGTTAGTAATAGCACCGTGAAGAAGTCGGCAAATTCACCTGTATCCGCTCAGTTCATTGTCAATTTGCTCTATCCAGCTAAGTCGCCAGTAGCGGTCAATTACACAACCGTGAATGGCTCGGCAATTGCCGGCGTCGACTATACGGCTGCCTCGGGTGTATTGAACATCCCTGTTGGATCCATAAGTGGTTCGATATCGGTACCAGTCATTGGCAACGGTCCAGCCGGAAGTTCGGTGAGTTTCTCCATGGGAATAAACAGTGTGATTGGTGGTGTAGCTTCGAACTTAACCGGTTTGGGGACGATAAACTACGTATCAACTCAGCCACCTGTTATTACATCGTTCACTCCGACACAGGGTTTGCCGGGATCGACGGTGACGGTAAATGGAACGAATCTTTCGCCTATCAGTTCTGTAACGATCGGTGGCATGAATATCAATAACGTGACATCGGGCGGAAGCACATCGTTCACATTTGTGGTTCCGAGTGTGGCTAAGACCGGACTTATCAAAGTGAATACGTCTACTGGTTCATCAACTGGCCCGGGTAATTTCACAGTGCTGGTTCAGGCTAATACTCCGACCATCACGAGCATTAATCCGGGAACGGGACCTGTTGGAACTGTTGTCACGGTGACAGGCACCAACTTCACCGGCGCGACGGCTGTGTCTATTCACGACGTGCCTGCCACATTCACGGTTATCAATTCGACGACAATACAGATGACCATTCCTGCTGGTGCGACTAATTCGAAGATTCGGGTCGATACACCAAAAGGAACTTGCTGGAGCCCAAATCTCTTCATAGTGATCTAAGGCTAAATCGGCTGTTTCGGTAATACGTTAGTAGTTGGCTCCTGACTCTATGGTTAGGAGCCAGCTTCTTTTGGTGTGATCAATTTGAAATTCTAACGGGTACGATATTTTGCGGCTCAGAACCGTATTAGAGTTCAGCAGAGACGCCAACCCGATGATTGACCAAGGACAGACCACCAATGCGTAATTTAGAACTCAAGCACCTACTTGTTTTGCCGTTGTTAATTTGTGCGGTTCCAATATACGCTCAAAATAAACCGTCTAACGCATCTGCCGGATCGTTAGCGTTTGAAGCAGTCGCGGTCAGTTCTAAAGAAGTGCGAGTTTATTGGAACCCGGCTCCGATGGCAATTGGCTATCGGCTATTGAGAGATGGAATGCCTCTTGCAACGCTCCCGGCGACGGTGCATGAATATCGGGATTTAACCGCTCGACCGAACACTCTCTATGCGTATGTCCTGCGGATCGATACGGGCAATCCGCGCGGAATATTGATTAATTCGAGTCCTTATCTTGAACGTACTTTTCCTGAGATGCCGAAATCGATGGACTGCGACGTCTTAGTGGTTGGAGCGACCAGTGCAGGGGTTTCGGCGGCGATAACCGCTGCGCGACACGGGAAGAATACGGTTTTGATTGAGGAGACCCGGAGACTGGGTGGTATGCCGGTTAACGGTCTGGGCGAAACTGACATCAGGCGTAACGCGAACTCTAGCGGGTTCTTTGAGGAATTTCGTCAGAAGGTGAGATCTATTTACGGCAGCGGCGAGGGCACAAAGTATGAGCCGCGCGTAGCGCTACAAGCGATGAAAGGGCTGCTTTGGGCAGAGAAAAACCTCACTGTATACCGGAGGGTTCGGCCCCTAAAGATCACCCGCAATGAGAGCAAAATTGCCACAGTGTTGGCGGAAAATATAGATACTGGGGCGGAGACCACATTCCGACCCAAGATTGTTATTGATGCGACGGAATGTGGGGATGTCGCGGCATGGGCGGGAGCGCCATTCCGACTGGGTCGAGAGGCACGATCTGCCCGAGAACCCCACGCTGGTCATATCTATTATGATAGAGCGGGCGACAAACCGCTGCCTGGCAGCACGGGGAAAGCAGACAACAGAATTCAGGCTTATGCATATCTCATGACGGTGAAAGATTACGGGGCAGGAGCGGACAAGACCATTCCAAAACCTCCCGGATATGATCCTAAGAATTATGAGAAGGCACCAAAGTGGGAACAATCTTGGGCGGCATCCAGCGGCAAATTGCCCAACAACAAATATGAGGTGAATCAGCATCCGCAGGGAGGCGACCTTCAGGGTGTGAATTACCTATATCCGACTGCAAATTATGGGGAACGGGCGAGGATAGAAACTCTGTATAAGAATCACGCACTGGGTTACCTCTATTATATTCAGACAGTGGACGGTAAGAAAAACCTCGGGCTATCAGAGGATGATTATCGCGATAGTGACAATTGGCCGCCACTGCTTTATATTAGGGAAGCGCGCCGGTTTGAGAGTGCGAAGGTATTGGATGAAACAGATATCTCGGACTCACGCAAATTGGTGAGAGCCGATTCTATCGGAATTGGTGATTACCCGATGGACTCTCATGCGGT
>CAISOI010000452.1 GCA_903886985.1 uncultured Chthonomonas sp. | reverse complement strand
TAGGCATACCCCGCAAAAACCATTCCGGGCGTTGTATCGTGGCTTGAAACATTGAACAGGAGCCGATTGTGATGAATCCCACCCAAGAATCACAATCTTCACATTCCTCCCTGACCGTTTAGAATAAACCACCTGATCTCTGGCAATGACTTGAGCTTGAGAGGAGTTCGCTTCAATGAATGTACACTACCATCTTTGCCAACCCATTCCGTAATTTCGAAAATAGTATACACATTCTCAACTTTGGGGGTTTTGCGGATAAGAGTTCGTGTTACCACAAAGCCGTTTTTTACCCGTTTTATTTCCGGTGCTTTAAGTCCGAGTTCTCCGGCCTGGGTTATATCAATTACTGCCATGTACCCGTTCTTGTATGATGTCTCGAAAACGTCACGCGACCACTTATCGTTACCAAGACAGATATCTCTAAGCGATTTGGGAGACCACAATATCTCCAGTTCAATTGGACGCAGTGTTGTGTTTTCGAACAATTCCCACGTAAACGGGGATGTGGCAAGGCGTAAAAAGCAGAGGGCATCAGCCTCCGAATTAATTGTAACCTTGCCCCTCAAATCTCGAAGCGATTTGATTTGAACTGCTTTCGTTACAGTGGGATAGAAAGTGCCTTGAACGAATTCACCAGATGGCGGAACATAAAACAACTTATATGTTGGGTGAATTCCAATGTACTTTCCAACACACACAGCAAGAGTGCCGTGCAAAAAATCACCAGGCACTTTGAGTTTTGCTTTAACGAAAAGTTCCCCGGGAAGTACCGGCTTTTGAGGATAGGTAGCGCTACTTCCGAATAGTGCTGGAAGGTTATTTCCACGACATGGTGACGTCGTCTCAATTAAGACACAAACAACTACCATGGCTGAAATTACAGTATTCAACAGTTTCATAGGGTGCGACTTCCTTTACCCACGTGTTGCCATTTCGGCACTGCTTGGTATGTACTTGTCCATGCGGTAAGGTGACATTAGTCATTCAGTTTGCCGTGTCCCATGTGTAGCTGGTAGGGGAGCCAGTTGGCCCTTGAACAACCGTGTTGTTTGCGCTGACACCAACGCAATCTGAGCTGAGATCAACAGCAGCGTAATCGCTGCAGACTTTGATTGTTCCAGTGGCTTAATCAATAATCACCTTCCAGAAATCAGCGTTCCACTTCAATGGCAAGGTGTCCTGCGGCTCCTCCGCTGCCAACCACAAACATGAGGTCAGGTAGTCCATCCCCGTCCCAGACAAAGTCAAAGGTACCGTCATTGCCGATGTGTGCTGTTCGCATGTTATCAGATCGATAGTTACAACATATCAATGCCAACCAGACCTCCTTCAGAAAATTGGACATTGAGGTTTGTTCCATTTAGCAACAAGGTTCCCGCCAACGGTCTGATTCCTGTTGCAAGCACTTCCTCTTCTCGCAATTCACCATTCCAGAAAAAAGTCGCCGCATAAACCTCAACAAATATGGTGCTGTTATCAGCAAGATTGGCTGGCATCCTACGAATAAAAGGAAGTTCCATTATTTGAATTACATTCAACGGCAGAGTTAGATAACCCACAAACCCTGTGTCGATTACATACTCAATGTCGAAATCAGGCTTATGCGGCAGGTGGAAAGTAATGTTAATTAATGCGTGATGGGCAGAAACATATCCGTCCATTAACGAGTGGTCGGAGTAAGGACGCCGCCGATGGTGTAGACAGCATTGAACCCTACGCGCAGACTATAAAGCGCGGCTCCGGGATGCTTCGACATAAGATGCCGACTCACTTTCAATCCATCCTCGCCTACTTCATAATCGCCAGTTTCAATGTCAATGACAATCTGCTTGCCAATGTTTTCGGGCGTCTCAACTTGAATTCGGATCTTTTCGTCATAGAGTGCTTGCCCACGGCGATCTATCTCATCATTACTGAAGCGTGAATGCGGCATATAATACATCCCCTTTCGAATTCATTCATAGATCAATTTTACCACTCAAATTGTAATGGCACTCGCCTCACCGGAAGGTTTTCGGTACCTTCGCTGCCCGTGTGTACTGTTCGCATAGTGTCAGATCGATATTGACCGACTGACGTTTCGCCCGTCGGAAGAGTTGCCTTAGTCATTCAGTTTACTGGGTCCCATGTATAGCTGGTAGGAGAGCCAGTTGGTCCTTGGACAACCGTGTTGTATTGACACTTGTTTCCAAGCGAGATAACTGACTCCTTAGTTATTCGTTACCTGAAGTTGGCACAGCCAAACGGGCATTGTGATCACTGTATTTTCAAATATAAATAAATCGATTGTAGTCAGAGAGCTGACTATTACAATTTCAACAAATACATCTTTGTCTCTTCAACGTAACTAATTGACTTGTCATCAAAAGTCCACCGCAAACTGAATATGCCCGGGAAGGGAAATTCACTAATGCTCTTGTCGTATCGCAATTTAAATTCGGCAACTCTTCGAGGCGATTTGCCTGTGAGATCAGAAATCC
>CAISOI010000451.1 GCA_903886985.1 uncultured Chthonomonas sp. | reverse complement strand
CCAGATACTGTATCCACGCAAACGATTCTTTGACGAAATTGTTGAAGTCTTACGAGATAGCGGCCGCGTTGTACCCCTATATAATGATAAGCACTTCTCTTACCGGTGGGACTGGGCAAAGGAGATGTACGACATAACGCGAACTCTCAAAATTCCATTTATGGCAGGAAGCTCCGTGCCACTCGCATTCCGACAGCCAAATCTGGAAATACCACTTGGATCGCGAATCGATGAAATGCTTGTGGTTCATGGAGGAGGACCTGATGCCTACGACTTTCACGCGCTGGAAGTCCTGCAATCGCTCGCAGAAACTCGGCACGGAGCAGAGCATGGAGTGAAATCCGTCCAGTGCCTGACTGGAGACGCAATCTGGAAAGCTGCCGAAGCGAAACTATGGAATCCTGCATTGGTCGAAGTTGCTCTCCGCCCAGAGTTGGGTGAGAAAGCAGCCGATTGGCGCAAATCAATGGGCAGCGCATACTTGATTATAGTGAGATACCGCGATGGATTTATCGCTCCCGCGCTCAGTATTCCAGGCAATCGATGGGCGGCGGCAGTCAAGATCAAAGGACAGCCGGTTACGGGATGCAATTTTGATATTGGCCCATGGATAAACCGCAATCTTTTCAAAGCACTTACGAATGCAATTCAAACAATGATTGTAACCGGCAAACTGCCCTACCCCATCGAACGAACACTCCTCACCACGGGAATGACCGAAGGTGTTTGCCGATCCCGTACGGATGTCGGACGTGAATGGATGACACCGTATCTGGATATTAAGTATCGCCCCACGGACTTTAGTTCATACCGAGAAAACGGCGATTCGTGGAAGGTACTTACCGACAAAGAGCCTGAACCAAAAGGTATTGCTCCGTTGGGAACGCTTCAACCGTAAGGGTGTCCGACAGATAAAGCACTTGAAGAAGGTGGGCCGACGAGCGGATTCGAACCGCTGACCTGCTCATTACGAGTGAGCTGCTCTACCACTGAGCCACGTCGGCATTATGCTGCGAGATACGACGAAGGATATTTTACCATCGAACCCGCCTTTTTGCACCCCTACCCCATAAACCTGAACATTTGGCCGTAGTGCATCGCTCTTTACTCCATTGGTCCGCCTTTGGCCACCACACTCACATCTCTCAATATCGTTAAGACATATTAATTAATGGACGTTTAATGGCGACCGTTCATAGTATGCACAGTTGACATTGATCAACTACTCATTGACGTCCAATGAAGGACGCGAAGATAATTATGTTTTAAAGAGAAAGAGACCCGTAACAAATGATTTCATGTAAGTATGTCAAGCTTTCCGCAGCACTTGCCGCAACCGCAATCCTGGGCTTATCAAACGTTTCACCTGCAAATGCACAAGCCCTTCGGTCCTTTATTCTGGTTAACGACACCAGTGAGACTTCATCGATCAATATCTCCGAGGATAGTGGAGCAACATTCGCAAACGTCACCGCCGGAAGATATAAAGGCTCTATCAATGGTGTAATAGTAAACGTCCTTTGCAATGACCTTAAACACGGCATCAGCTTCGGATCCGGTTATACTGCCAACGTGCAATACAACATTACTTCCCCAAGTGGATCTCTGGTCAGCTCCTACTATCAAGGAGGTCTAGCCTCTGCATTGACAAATGGCGACTTTACGACTGTCTCCGCCGCAGAAGCCAACAAGCGTGCTTCTGAGAATGCCTGGATAACCGATAACTTTATTAACTCAAATGCAGCCACCTATGCCAGCAACATCACGGGCTCGACAGATCTAAACACAAACCTTGCCGCCCTACAATTTGCAATGTGGGATATCGATCAAGATGGTGGAGACGGTACCGCAGCAGGAACAGTGAGACTAGGCGCGAGCAGCGCCGCGTACGCAACCGAGATCAACTATTTTCTAACCCAGGCAGCGCTCCACACCACGTATACTTCTAACACTGCCTATTTCATTCAGGGACCGAGCACAGCCATTGGCACACACCAACAGTTCTTCAGCGCAGTCGTTCCCGAGCCATCCACCTATGCAATGATGTTCGGAATGACAATGGCCGGTGCCCTATTCCTTCGAAAGCGAATTCGCACCCGACGTAAGTAATCCCGAACTAAACATCTTGCCTCACTGAAAAAGCTCCGGCACCTGTCGGGGCTTTTTTCCATTCAATCTGACCGACAATAAAGGACTTCTGCGATCAATAACAAAAGAATTGAGGTTAATGATAGTCTTGTCTCAACTTTAGAGACATTTGGTCAGTCGGAATGATAACAATGTTACTAGGTGAAGGCGCAGAATAGATGGAAACGCAAACAACCATCAATGAAGCTATAGAAATGTACCGAGCCGACAATGAGCGGTTGCGCATTCTAAAAGCAAAGAAGAATCGTCTGCTATGTGTAATGTTGGTAGGGTACCTATTATTATTCCTAGCATCTTATTTTGGGCGTCACAGTCAGTTTGTTGAGCAAATTACGTACGTGTACTTTGCCTACTATGTTATTGTATGCGGAGTTGCTGTACAAGTGAGCATTGTCACAAACGCAATTCAGAGGTTATCTAGCGCTAATAATGACTCACTGCGTTCGTTGACAGTCTCATTAACACCCTCCTCTGGTGAACTTATGTCCCATCCAATTTTCAAAGCTGGCACAAACTAATACGAGAACATGCTCTGGGCGGATCATTGGTTATGGGCAGATTCATAGCAGCTTCGTATACCCCAGCACGCGACTCACTCTTTGACGACGCTCGTGATAAGCAGGACTATGAGTACAGAATCTCTTTGGTAGAACTTCTTTCACAAATCGGCAGTGCAGAAGACCTTCCCGCTTTACTGTATCTGGCAGACTATAATGGAAAGGTCCCCAGAAGGGCTGCCCTTGCCAATGCCGCTCAAAAAGCCATAAAGACAATCAACGAACGTTTGGAAACTGGCAAAATGAGTTCAAAACTGTTGCGACCGTCGTCAATGGCGGATGGGTCTGATACTCTCTTGCGTTCCACCTGGACGAACAATACCGAACCCGACCTACTACTCCGCCCTACAAATACTTCTCACAACGACGCTCCGTGAGGGCTCTGTTCCAATCTTGTCGACGAATTACCCCTCCTCCACCACCCGCAACAACGTCTCATCATCCGCATCAACCGCCCCTGCAGGGCGCACCAGCCGTTCCCGGTCATCTGGTGGCTCCGATTCATGCAGCAACGTCATTTCCGGCGAGTGTTCAATCCGCCGCAAAAACCCCAACGCCTTTGACGCGGCTAATCTAACACGGCGCGCACTCTCCCCGCGTTCCTTCGGTCCCTCGTATTTACTAACATATCTTTCTTCAATAGGATTCGTCCGACTCAGACCACGTGCCGTGCGCTTCACATATGGCTTAAAAGTTGCGCGATCCACCAATTCCTCTAATCGAGGTATAGATCAATATCCCGTAACTGCACAAGAACCCGCGTCAGCGGCACCAGATACTCCGCATGATCCAGTGCAGCCAGTTCCAGCAGCGAATCCCGCATCAGTTCCATCTCTTCTACCGTAGGAGCGGCAAGGGGTTTATACACCGAATTCGAATAAATCCTGCCCAATGACTCGGCCGCCCTTTTCCGCACAGAATCTACATGCAACGCATAAAGTAGTAGCAACAACTGTAGTGGGCTTGCCAAAATGGCAAAATCAATCGCCTCCAGTTCCTCCCCCGCACTCCGTCGCACCCAGAAGAGAGGGCTCTTCAAGCGATGAGTCAAGTCATGGATATCCTGTTCGGTTAGTTGTTTATGATTAGGCATGTTTATATGTAATCCGCTCGTACGGTGTAGTTCTTCGACAAAGAGTGTTCTCGTTGTTTCCTTTGGAAGGATGGTTCTATTATCTCCGATGAAGAGGAATTTGTAGAATCCTGCCATAAAACCACGCATGGGTCCCTTGCAACAATAAGAACTCCCGCCTGCAAATCCTCACTGCCACAGTCTGAAGCGCATGAGCAAATCACCATACTTCTACAATTTAAGACTCTTTTGTGCGCATGATCTTGGGTATAACAAGGGTGATTTGTGCTTAAGCTTCCTGTTTCTTTTATCCCTAATTCTGGAGACTTTGCTATGTTTTCATTCCTCAATAGAAAACGCCCGCCAAAACCCATCGATGTAATGAATCGTGCTCTCGCCTTGCGCAAGGTAGTCGGCTACGCTTTTCTTATCCCGCCAAAGGAAATGCTGGATACCTTACAGCAGGATTGGACAGCGGAACAAAAGAACGATTTGCGACACGAATTAGAATCACTTCAGAAGGACTACTGGGAGCAGGCGAGTTCCACAAAAAAGTTCCTCACCGCTGATGAACTGGCATTCTCAAAAGCCACGCATGCCACAGTAACCAGTCAACAGATCATGAACTTCACATGGCGTTTGGAGGCCTTTCATGTGTTGTTATGGGCGTTGAAAGTGGTCGACAAGTTGCACCCGTATGATATTCAAACAGCCGGTGAAATACTTGAGAATTGGCCACCAGAGTATGGGAATCAACTGACACCGACTATGCGACCAATGTCAGAAATCGAGGAAGCACGCGAACTCGCAGAGCTGTGGCACTGGCGCAGCCGCACTCGACAACTCATTGAGAACGGCGAAACCCTCCGAGGCAGCCCCGAAATGAAGCGCGCAGGAATTAATACTTACGATGACATTGTTAGAATGTCGGCGAAGGCTGCAAGGGAGGAGAAAACAGATATAGGCCTAATTGATGAAGACTTCGCTCTGCTTGGGAAGGCATATCGCGACTTGTCGGATGAGGAATATGCACAAGTCACCTCAATTACGATGGAACGACACTTTGCCTTCACCTGGCTTTGCGGATATGCCCCGGGCAACCGCTGGGATGAAACACCCACCGATACATAAATCTTACTGAACCGGCGACGGACAAGTGACAGACGCAATCTGACTGTGTGATCGCTCCCAAATCTAGCTCCCAAAAAGAATTTTCAAACGAACTTTCCATAACCTTTCCGGATTTCCCAACCCCAAACGAGTAGTTAATTGTAAGCACAAAACATTAGTCCGTCGGTCCAATCAACCGACCGTCTGAAACTGGGCTCATCACTCTG
>CAISOI010000450.1 GCA_903886985.1 uncultured Chthonomonas sp. | reverse complement strand
TGTGCATCCAACTTCTATCCGATTCGTCAGTCATCAAATTTAAGGCAGCTTCGGCTTGATCTGCAGCATAGAGTCCCTCTAGAAGATATTGCGAGCCGTATACGCTGCATGCCATTCCTTTGCTCTTCACAAAGTCAACGACGGTCTTTTTATTGACTTCCGGCGTGATTCCAAAAGCGAGCGGGAACATATTCGCGTGTAGAGAAGAATGGTCTGTGCCGATTCCGTCCCTGTAGATTCCCTTTTCCTTGTTAAAGAACGTGTCATTGAATTTAGCGGTTAACTCCCCGGCTCTCTTCCGCAAGTTGGCACTATCCTGAAATTTCCCGAGTGCGGATGCAATGTCAGCAAGTTTCCGAAGCGACGCAATGTGGAAGGCGTTCACAACTGTATTGAAATCGGTTATGACAAATCCATCGCGCTCTCCCGCTGGCCAATCGACAATGTCGGTGAGGTCACGTTGTTCTAGGTTGATCTTCTTCAAAAATTCCTTGTCTGCTCTGCCTTTGCGGGTACTTATCCAGCCATCCTTTTCTGAGAGTGCCACCAATGTCTTCTCAAATAGAACGGGATAGAATCTGCGAGCAATGGAAAGGTCGCCCGTGTTCATCCAAAGGTCCCAAGCCATGAAGATGGTGTGTGATTGCCATTCTGTCGGCCACGATGCATGATGCAATAGAAATGCCAGAGTGTAGTTAGCTGCTGTATATTCCGTGTCAACGCTGAAATGGCCCAACTGTTGGATGTAAGAATCCGCTTCGTAAGGCATTCGTTCGCGGTTGCCGTCGCAGTAGAGAGATAGGAACGGGGTGGCTTTGAGAGTATATTTGCAAAGTCGCCACACTTGTTCCAGGTTTTTGTTGGAGCAGAAAAATGTCGCTGCCGTGTCATCGAAATCGTGATAGAGTGCCAACTGAGAGATATTGGTTGGTTGTCCGGAGGGAGGCACACCAATAATCTCTGCATAGCGAAATGGGATAACTTCGTCCATGAATTCTGGAACTGCTTGAGAATGGGGGTATCTCCCAATGTGTCGGGGAATTTGTACATGATATCTTCCATTTTGATCTGGCGTAACATCGTGCTCAATGTAGCCAATGGAAGATTTACCTATTTTGGAATCAACTCCACCATCGGCGGCCTTCCTCTCACCAATACGTATTCGCAACGGCACGGATGTCTTGGCACTTACATCAAAAGACAATGTCCCAAATGCAGCTTTCCCGAAGTCCACCACCCATCGTTTGTCATCGATCTTTTGTAGAGAGACCTGTTTGTTTTCAACCACGTCAGAGCATTGTCTGTCTTCCAGCCCCATCCTATCACCAATCTTTACCCAATGGCTCTCGGCGGGCCATGCGCGTGGTTTATCAGTTGGGTCGGGAAGGCGAATTTCAAACTGTTGTGGTTCGGACCACGGAGACATTCGGCTTTTGTTATCCCCGGACCGTACGCGCCATTTGTAGATACCGGTTCTGAGCGGAGGACCGGAATAGGGTGCTTGGACGGATTCGTTGGAGTGAACAGTTTTGCTTTTCCAGATCACTTTCCCATCCTGCAAATTGACTTCAATCTCGTAGGCGCCTTGTTCTGCCTTTGGACGGAGATCATTGACCACCCACCCAAAGCGAAGATCAGGATTGGTAATCACAGCGCGCTCGGGATGGCGCAGCAGATTGACCCTCAAATCCGTTGGAGCGGCGGGTGCAAAGAGTAGGATTGCTGAAAGACAGACGAGACTGAACATAGACTTTAACCATCCGTTTTGAATTCTAGAGCCAATGAGTCATAGTGGCATATTGACTGTCAGAAAGGAGCAATGATTTCGTCTTCAAAATGTGAGTCTGCAACCGCGGATATCGTGGTCGTCACGAAATGGATCGCGGTGTCTGAGACCAGAGTTACACCCTAAGTCAATTTCTCTGCTCGATTCGAAGCCCGGAATACGTCAAAGGGGTGATGTATTCAATATTGCGACGAACTAAAATGACCAAGGAGATGAACGGATATATAGGTCAGCCGTTCGCTCCTAGGTAACAGAAGGCAAAAGATATTTATTGCTCCCATAAACAGACCGTCTGGCAGCTGACCAAAGCCCGGCGGTCTGCTCTTCTCATATCGCCCAGCCTTCGATGCAAACACTTCAGAAACTAGCGATATACCGCCTCCTATAGTTTGAACCACGAGCCAATTCTCGGTATTTAGGTGTTATTTTTGACCCATGTGCTCTCCATTGAGGTGTAAACTATACTCCACGAGGAGAATGAAATAATTTGACTGAACTTACTCATCTTAATGCGTCCGGTGATGCTCATATGGTGGATGTTGGGGCGAAACAGGAAACAGATCGGATTGCAATTGCGGTCGGTTTCGTTCGACTGTTACCATCCACAATCGCCTCTCTTCGGGATTCAACTGTACCAAAGGGTGACGTTATTGCAACCGCGAGAATTGCTGGGATTATGGCGGCAAAGAAGACAAGCGAGCTAATCCCACTTTGTCATCCCGTTCCGATCACTCATTCCACTGTAGATTTGCATATTGAAGACGAGGGCGTTGCGATCTCGGCAACTGTTTCGGTCCACGGTAGAACCGGGGTGGAAATGGAAGCTTTGACCGCTGTCTCAATAGCGGCTCTCACAATCTACGATATGGTAAAAGCAATCGACCGTTCTGCGGTTATTGAGAATGTCCACCTGGAATACAAGGCAGGCGGCAAGTCGGGGGAATTCAAACGGAGTTAGATTCTGGATTGCAGGGAGACACATCGCTGTTGGTGAAATAGTGAATATTAGCCAATAGCCAATGGAGGTTTTCCGTAAATGCCACGAAATTGTGATTGTGCCGCCGGTGCTTGTGGTCCACAAGCGATAACCGAAGTCGATGGAATTTCTCGTCGTGAATTTATTCAGATAGCAGGTATCGGAGCGGTCACCGCCGGAGCGCTCATCATGAGTGCCGCAGACGTCTCCGCCAAGCTTCCGCTTGCCAAACAGAGTGAGCTTGAATCATGGAAGAAATCCCTTCACCTCCGGGCAGAACCGCGTGTCTATCACTCCGATGTGCACAAAGATGCCCGAATGCACCTCGGTGGTATTGGCACTGGCAATTTTGAAATTGGCTCTGACGGACAGTTCACGACCTGGCAACTCTTCAATACACTTCGCGATGGATATGTGCCTTTATTGTTTGCGGTGAATGCAGGCAATACCGCCAAAATTCTTCAGACTGAAGGCGGTCCCGGTCTGCCGCGTATCAAGCATATTCGGATGAAGGGCGAGTATCCGTTTGCAGAATTATCTTTTGAAGATAACGAACTTCCCGTCCAACTCTCTATGCAGGCATATTCTCCTTTTGCACCCTTAGATACCGATCTCTCTTCCATACCCGCAGCCGTCTTTGTTTTGAAAGTTAAGAACCCGACTTCCTCCAAACAGACCGTTTCCCTCGCGGCAATGATGCAGAACCCCGTGGGTTACGATGCTATGGGGGTTCCGATCAGTTTTAATTCAGTCGGCTTTAATGAAGTTCCGCCTCATTGGCAGAATGACCATCCTAATTTTGGGGGAAATATCAACGAGAGTTCTCGCAAAGGAAACTGCGCGAATGTGACAATGACCGCGAATAAGGCTGTCGAACCGACGCTTGCACGCCCGATGACCATCTTTACGAATCTAAATGTCAACGCATTGAATGCTGCACCTCTGGATCGTCCGAAGTCCTTGGGAATTCAATCTCTCGATTCCTTGAATTCTCGGACAGCTGCCGCGAAACCAGTCATCTGGCTTGAAGAACCTGCCACCGCTACGCATGAGAGTGTCATCCGAACAATTCACGCGGCAGTTATGGCAGGATCAACGCTGTTGATATCCGGTCGTCAACTGCCTCTGTTGGACTACTATGCAAAAGTCACAGGTGGCAAATCACTCAATCTGGCGAGTTTGAAACCCGATGTAGTCTTCGAGGATTTCGAAAATGGATATGGCAAATGGAAGGTTGAGGGGACTGCTTTTGGAACCGCTCCTGCAACAGGAACCTTGCCGAGCCAACAGCAGGTTACTGGATTCTTAGGACATGGATTAGTTAATTCGTTTAACGGCGGTGATGACACCGTTGGCAAACTTACGAGCCAGTCATTTACGATCGATCACAAGTTCATTCGTTTTCTCGTTGGCGGCGGTAGGCGAGATACTGCTGCGATTCGACTCATTGTGGGCGGCAAGATGGTTAGGACGAAATCGGGTAACGACGACGAGAAACTACTTCCGTCGCAGTGGGATGTCAGTGAGTTTGCTGGCAAAACTGCACATATTGAGATTGTAGATGATGCAAAAGATGGCTGGGGACATATCAATGTTGATCAGATCGAGTTTTCCGACTATCCGGGCAGCGCTGAGGCGATGAAGCTGCTGGAGGAGCTTCTTCCGTTCTTCATATCGGGAGTTAAGCCCGACACCGCGGGTGCTGGCGATACAAAATTCGATGGCGTAGTCCTGAAGGAAGGGGCTAAGCAGTCGATGACCAGTTCTGGCCACTCCGCGACTATGCGCATGGTCGGTTCGGGGAAGGTCATCGTTGTCGCGAATTCGGTCTTGGCACCTCGGAATCAGGAATTAACCGGTGCGCGGCAGTCCGCATACGCTGCAATTGGTGAACTTACCGGGATAGCGTATACCGGGTCCAACGGAGTCATGCCCACCGCTCCCGGATTCGGTGAAATCTGTCTGGCTACAACGGGACCAAACCCAACATCGCTTACGGCATTCGGGGATTGGAAAGAAGCCTGG
>CAISOI010000449.1 GCA_903886985.1 uncultured Chthonomonas sp. | reverse complement strand
GTATTGTAATCGCCTGCAATTTTGGAAGCACGGACATTTACTAAGTTGACGTTTCCTTGATTGCGAATCGTGATCGGCAAAAATGCTGAACTTGTCGAAGTCGCATCAAATGGTGAAATAACTCCGTAACCATCTGTACCACCGGTATTGCTAGGACCAAATGTCACTCCTGGGAAATATCCGAAGCCGTGTGGAACAGAACCAATATCAATTGTTTCTTCTTCAACTCGCATAGCGGTATCTGGCGGAACTCCCACTGATACGTGCATTTGTCTGAAGACGTCTTCTCTTCCTCCAATATTGAAGTTTGGAGACTGAGCGAAATCTCGCGCTTGAGTTCCACGATAGTTGGTGTCGGACGGGTTTGCCGCCAAGAAGAGCAAGAAGGTTCCCGTATAACCAGCACTTGGAGCAATCAAACCTCTGAGTGCCATATTCGTACTGACGTCAGAACCAGATGTCGTGCTCAATGGTGCAAGCAATCCATTCGCGTTGACGCCATTTAGAACGCCGTTCAGGTCAAAGTAATTTGTGTTGACGTTTGCAGGTTGGTACTTCGGCACATCCAACTGCAAGTCAATGCTCGTCGGCTGAAGTGTCTTAATTCCCGCATTGACCGTCGGCCATTCTAAACGAACGCTCTGAACAGACATATCGACGCCATTAACTTTAAACGTTGCACGGCTGCGGTCTATGTCCGGATAATCTATGGAAACGTTTGGAACCGTATTCGGAAACTGCTCCCATGGCAGAGGATTCATTACGTTGCCGGTTGATTGCCTTAACGGATTAGTAGCGTCCGATGGATTCCATCCCCACTTCATTTCGTTCTTCGCTATGCGAGCGTTGTTAAGGTGCTGACCACGTTTGTAAATATTGCTTCGGTCAACTGCAAATAGTGATGGTACGACTTTACCGGTATTGTCCACTGCGCCATAGAGCCCGCTGTTACCGTGAGAAATCAATCCCATCGGAGCAACAAGGTCCTTATAATTGAGCGGCGAAATACCTGCGCCCGTCAGTTGTGCTCGGAGGTTACCGTTCGCCAGAATTTCGGCGACAGGAGTAGTCGAGTTGTCTGCCGGGTAGTTGTTAGTCCAACCCACCGTGTTAGGATCACCTGCGGCGCCCGGAAGTCCACGAGTGGAAATTGCAATGGGGTTTGCCGTTGCGATCAGAGATGCACCTCCTAGAGTAGCAGGTGGAATTGGCGGGTTCATTGTGCCAATATTCGGTTGGAACTGTCCGGACCTCAGCGAAAACGATGGTGCACCCGCATTTGGACCGTTCTGAATCAGTGCATAGGCACTGATGATCATCGCTGATCCCGCTGTCTGTGGATCCAGATCATTTCCGGTACCAAGGTCAAAGCGTGCAGATGCTCTCCATGGCAACGGAGTATCCATTGAGCCAAACATTGTAAGTGGCGGTCCGTTGTAGGCAATATCATTAATCGCGATAATCTGCTGGGTGACCGTCGTACCGCCGCCGGACTTCTGGAAAATAACTGTTGGCGGGAAGTTTCCAAGATACGTTCCCCATGCTGCTACGTAGATGGAATCGCCCCATTCGTATATGTACACATTGCCCTGGGAAGCCTTCTTCTGGTGACCGGCGACACGTTCATTGTACGGTGACTTTGCGGTCATAATATTGGTATCACGGAACCCTTCCCAAACAAGGGTTGGATCCATCATATTGGTCGGGTCGTCTTGTTTCGCATTAAAGAGGTCAACAAGTCTTAGATCAACTGCTCGCAGGTCGGGATTTACTTGCGGTTCACCAGCAGTTGCTCCCCCAAAGGTAGAGCTATCTGCGTAGGCGCGCATCTGCCCTGCCATTTCGCCCGTTTCCTGAATTCCTTCAGTCCCCTGGAATAGCCATCCATTTGCCGTTGAAACATCTGCCGATCTATATACATTAGAAGTGTTCACCGGTACTGTTATCCCTGCACCCGCGGAGTCCGCTATCTGTAACGGAACGCTACCAATGAAACCATCATAGTACGCCCAGTCCATAACTCCGGTACCGGCATGATATGCTAAAATGGCACCTGCGTCTGTTGGAACAAGTATGTGTGGACCATATGACGAAGCGTAAGCAGAACTTGGCAACATGTGTTGCAAATATACAGGGTTCGATCGTACGGAGCCAAGGGTTTGCCCCTGGAATATAAGTGCTGGCTCAATACCACCGCTGCCGGTCGCGTCAAGTGCATATAGTGTGCCGTCTTTAGTAGTTGCATAAGCAACCAAGTTACCGCCGTTTACGGGAGTACCTTTAATCAAAATTGGCGCTGTAAAGTCGGTAGAAAGAGCTGCCTTGTCGCTTCCAAGTGGGTTGCCTGGAGGTGCTGAACTTCCCGGATATACAAATGCAAGGGAGGCTACTCCGTTGGCAGTTGTATCAAAATCATCGATCGCGTAGAGTCGACCAGCAGCTGTAAATGCTAACCTTTTGCCGTTCAGGGCGGCTGGATAATCCAATGGACCAAGGTTGGTAGTCTTATTCGGATACTGCCACTTTGGTGCACCATCTAACTTGAGATTGCCATTGTTTGGATTGGAAATTCTCTCGTTCGGTTTAAAGGTTTGCAAATCAACACAGTAAAGGTGGCCATCTCCCGCAGGCGCAAATAGTCTATCAGCCGTAAAGGTGAAATCTGCGTCTGCAACATTGGCAGTCAGCGAAGCGTTGAAGTAACTCTTTGCAGGATCATCTGAATAGGAGGCGAAACTGCCACCAGTCGATTTGCCACCCTTGCGCAGCCATTTGTCACGAGCAGTTGAAGGCCAGGTCATCATTCGGCGCGTAGTTCCCGGAATACCGGGAGCATCGTTTCCCGCAAAAACTAATGGGAATGGTTCTCCTGCTGCCGTGGTTCGTCCCACAGGATCCAATGCGTACACTCGACCATTTTGGTTACCCAGAACGATATAGGGCTTATAGACATAGCTTCCAGCCGGACCAGTTCGCACCTGCACAAGCAGAGGCGATGACTTGAAGGAGTCCAACGCGGGAACGGTATTGGTAACCTGATAGGTGAAAATGAAACTTCCAGGGTTCGCAGGATCTGGTACCGATGTCTTCACAACATCGCCGTCAACTCCCTGTGTAGGCTGATTATTGGCTGCATCGGGATTGACGTTAGGATCGTCCTCAGCACCAAATTTACCATCTCCGTTCCGATCCACATGAAGCGGATCTGGGTCAGATATGGATGGGTAGACCCAGTATGCTTGAGTCTGCGTACTGTTGTTGCCCACGCCAACTGCATCTAATCCCCAAACGTGTCCGTCAGTAGTAGCAAAGTAGACCATCTGTCGCAAAATGCCCGAGGGCCAAGTTACGTTGGTAATTAACGGTGCAGCGACGACCTGATTGGTAATAGGTGATTCAGCAACGAACTGAATTGAATCAGAAACTAAATTTCGATCTGAAAGACCCGCCGCAACGTTATCGTCCATACCGGAAGCATCAGGCTGAACCGTCACTTTGCCAAGCGCGGCAACATTGGAGCCGTTAAATGTGCCGGCAGGGAAGTGAATATTGGAAGCGATCAATCTCCATCCGCCCACCCTGTTGAGTGTAGCGGGCGCGTTAACACCAAGTGCAATCGCTTGATCTTGATTGTAACCAAATGTAACTGGTCCCTGATCCGTATAAACTGTGTATTGGGCATGCTGCGCTAAACGAATAGTCTTATCGGCAGGCGCAGGAATCCACGCGTAGACCGAATAAGTACCGTTGGCAGCTGCGTCTGGCAAGGGAGATTGGAATGTAGCTACCTGTGGTGCATTCGTCGAAGATGCGATAATCGTGTCATACGTCGCTCCATTAGGCTGATCCAAAAGATTATTGTTGACTACCCATCCACCTGCAAATCCAAGGTTCGTGGCATTGTAGTAGGGAGCTGCAGACGAGTCATCTACCGTCGAGGTTCCTGTTTGAGTTCGCTTCGAAACGTAGCGCCATCGCAGTTTTCCCAGCAAATTGTTTGCGAAATCGTCCTCGATGCAGTAAAAGACAGCGGTGCGCAAACTGGCCGATACATCCGAAATTACTGGATTGTAATTTGCCTTGGCAGCATCAGGCTGTGGGCTTTTGGTAGGATCAAATAGAGTTTGGGTAAATCCTGTTTCAGGCACTAAATTTGGTACAAGCGCTGGAATCAGTTTTGGACCAACTGTTTCATCACGACCAAAAAATGTTAG
>CAISOI010000448.1 GCA_903886985.1 uncultured Chthonomonas sp. | reverse complement strand
CAAACAAGATGCCTTGGATTGCGGCAAACGTATAGTAGAACAGTAGGTTTGCTCCTGACATCTTTCGGGTGAACATCATCGCGAAGATACAGACTATCCCAAGGATCATGAATAGGAATCTCAGGCCAATTGCAACTTGAATGAACCCGGGTTGGACAGATAGGAAACCGACAACGACCGTTGTCATAATCGCGCTGAACAGCAGGTTATAGACTTTGCGAATAAATTCTGCCCGAACATAGTCGGGTGCCATTGCCACAGTTTGATAGCTGTTAAATGTTGGACTATAGTTCATTACATGTCTCCTTATGGTTGCCGAGCCGCACACGAGCGCGGCACGATAACCGTTTCAACTTATTTGTCTTGAAGTGCTACTACTCCCGGAAGTGCTTTGCCTTCCAGGAATTCGAGAGAAGCACCTCCGCCTGTGGATATGTGCGATATCTTATCGGCAAATCCGAGCTGCTCTACTGCCGCCGCGGAATCACCGCCGCCAACAATCGAGATCGATCCGCTATCCGCCAGAGCCTGAGCAACTGCCCGAGTACCTACTGCAAAGCGATCAAACTCAAATATGCCCATCGGACCATTCCAAACCACTGTTCCTGCACCCTTAATGGCTTCGGCAAATTTGATTCGCGTTTCGGGACCAATATCGACACCTTCCCAACCTACTGGCATCTCAGTAGTAGATACGATTTTAGAATGCACTTCGGTTTCCGGGGTATCAAATGGATTCGCATCCACAACGACGACATCGACTGGTAGTAGGATTTTATCGCTGTTGGCAGCAAGAACTTCTCGGCAGAAGTCGAGTGACGACTCGTCCAGAAGGCTCGTACCGATTTCATAACCCTGGGCTTTTAAGAAGGTATAAGCCATTCCGCCACCAATGATCAGCTTATCGACCTTGTCGATCATGCTCTTGATAACGCCAATCTTATCGACAACTTTCTTGCCACCCAGAATGGAGACGAAGGGGCGTTTCGGTTCTGAGAGGGCACCACCGAGGTAATCGATTTCTCTCTGCATCAAATAACCCGCTACGCCGGGTATGAACTTGGTCACTCCTTCGGTCGAAGCGTGTGCTCGGTGAGCAGTACCAAAAGCGTCGTTTACGTAGAGGTCTGCCAATGATGCCAATTGCTTAGCAAATTCTGGATCGTTCTTTTCTTCTTCGGGATGAAATCGGACATTCTCAAGCAACAGAACATCACCATCCTGCAGATTTAAGACGAGTGCCTCCACTTCGGGGCCAACACAGTCAGGCGCGAGTACTACGGACTTTGATAAAAGTTCGCCGAGTCGTTCCGCGATCGGTTTTAGTGTTAGTTTGACTGCGTCTTCGGGTTTGCCTTTTGGTCTGCCAAGGTGGGAGACCAATATGACCTTTGCACCGTGGGCAGCAAGGTATTCAATAGTAGGAACTGCGGATCGAATACGGCGATCGTCCGTAATTGCCAGAGTTTGATCTTGTGGAACGTTGAAATCTACACGTACTAAAACGCGTTTGCCTTTTACTTCGATATCTTCAATAGTCTTCTTTTGCATGGTAGTTTGCCTCAAATCGAATGTCACGCAGTCTTGTTCGTCCGGCAATTGGTTTGTGGGTCATTTGCGCGGGAAGAGAGTCGTGTTGCTGTTTCTAGATCAAAACAGTTGGAAGAACAAAAAAGCCGGACTTCTCCAATTTTGTGGAGAAGTCCGGCTGTAAAATTACAGACCTTTGCTGGCGATGTAAGTGATAAGATCACCGACGCGGCAAGAATAGCCCCACTCGTTGTCGTACCACGAAACCACTTTGACAAGATTGCCAAGGGAGATGGTATCCACGGCAGAGAAGATGGAAGAGTGATCGTTTCCACGAATGTCGGTCGAGACCAATGGAAGCTCGGTGTATTCGACAATGCCCTTCATGGAGGTGGTCGCATACTCTTTGACAGCTGCATTGAGCTCTGCCACGCTGGCATCTTTTTTCAAAACCGCCGTGAAGTCGATGACAGAACCTGTTGGGGTTGGAACTCGGAAGGCCATTCCACTAAACTTACCAACCAATTCTGGAATCACAAGGCCGACAGCTCGGGCAGCGCCTGTTGCGCTTGGAACGATGTTCTCGGCAGCAGCGCGAGCATCTCGTAGATCGTCCTTTGCAGCGGTGTCGAGTAGACGTTGCGAATTGGTATATGCGTGTACCGTGGTCAAAAGTCCCTTCTCGATACCGAAAACATCATTGATGATTTTGGCGATCGGTGCAAGTCCATTGGTGGTACAAGATGCATTTGAAATAACATGGTGTGATGCAGGATCATAAGAGCCTTCATTGACGCCTAGGACGATGGTGATATCTTCCTTTTTGGCAGGTGCAGAGATGATGACCTTTTTGACGCCGTGCTCACGATGGGCTGCTGCCTTGGTCGCATCGGTGAAGAATCCTGTAGATTCTACAACAATGTCAACACCTTGCTGATCCCAGGGAATGTTGGCTGGGTCTCGCTCTGCGAAAACTGCGATTTTCTTTCCGTTGACGATAAAATCGGTGTCTTCAACAGCGATGTCGCCTGCAAATGGTCCAAAAGTTGAGTCCCACTTGAAGAGGTGCGCATTTGTCTTGCTATCCGTAAGGTCGTTTACAGCGACAACTTCAATGCCTTCTGGATGTCGTTGAAGAATAGTTCGAAGGGTAAGGCGGCCAATTCGGCCAAAGCCGTTGATGCCTACGCGTACTGGCATTTGACAACTCCTTTGTCAGTTAAATTTTGGGGTGTCAAGACACGCGGTACGTCCTCGGACCACTGCGTCAAACACATTTCGATATGTAACGGTCTACGCCGTAGCATTCTGAATAGTTCGTTTTCGCCAAGCATAAGGCACTTGGTCGTGGTAACTTCCACTGATTATTATGGCACACAAAAATTTTGCTGGGTGTGAGCTAACTGGAATGCAGGTTGTTTCGGTTGATATCCCATGCTCCATTTTGTACGACTGCAATCATGACCACGTGATCGGGGGAGGACTGTCCCCGGCGCTTCATGTTGCTTACGCTATCCATT
>CAISOI010000447.1 GCA_903886985.1 uncultured Chthonomonas sp. | reverse complement strand
CGGACCCTTCTTCATTAAATGTAAATATGAACTCTCTCGCCAACATCGAGATAAGGGCTACGGCTTTACCCACCAAAGTAACATGATCTCCCAGAGCATCGACGAGGACTTTCGCCAAATCGTGGATGGACTGGATCGGTTCCTTAAGTGGTATCCGAACAGGGTTCGATGTCTCAATGTGGACCGCCCGTAAAGTTACTCTTAACGTGCCTCTGCCGTGGTCGGGTGTTACGATATCAAACGGGAGTGCGCCAAGCCCAAATTTGTCTAGCGTATAGATTTCGCTGCCCTTAACAGCATCGTTATATGCTTTTGCGGCAAGTGTGCGGGTCTTCTCATTAAGGAAAAGGTCGACGAACTCAAACCGTGGTAGGGACGCCGTTTCGGGCGACAACTTGAGCATGTGAGCAGTGCAATCCACTTCAAAGTTATCAATGGGCCTGCAAAGCAAAAGTTCGATTAATTTGGGGAAGAGAGTTTGGTATAAGCGTGTGAGGTATTGGTCTGGATTTTGTTGTCGGTATTCGTTTATCCACGAAATGAGGGTTTCGCTCGTTTGCTGCGCTTCTTCGCGACAACATGCTTCTACGAGGGACTTACGGGTGCCATCCAGACCCCATTGAAGCATTTTCTGGACAGGTTCTCCTAATTCTTGGATCGTCAAACAGTGTACGATGAGGTCGCGAGAGCCGTTATAGACAAGGCCGCGCCATCCCCACGCTTCCGTCGCTTCGTTTATGAGCTCTAGACGCTCTTTGCCAGAAGCCCGTGCAAGGCGATCAATGGGAACATGATAACGCACAAGGTCGGCGCGTGTTGGAAAAGTTTCGCTGCCAAAAAGGGATGATATCTCACCGGCAGCAGACCACAACTCCTTGGTGGCACCGTCGTTATGCGGCATCAATTCATATTTTGCACTGCTGGTTTTTTGGAGATTTACTTTGGCAAAATAGTCAGTGTCGTGAACACCGAGAACCATCTTCCCGCCTACGCCAGTTTCGTCAAGAATCTTTCGTAAGACAGCCTTCATTGGCTCGTCCCACCAAATCGTCTGGCCCAAGGCAAGAAATGGGGTGTTAGGATAATTTGCGCGCAGATTTTTAAGTGTTTCTATTGCAGACGGGTGAAACGTGCTCAATATCTATCCCTGAGATGCCAAACTTGCAGCTAAAGTTACGAAAGTGCGCAGCATGACAGCAGTAGGTCCCTTTGCAAGATGAGAGGCATTTTCAGTAGTTGATGTTCCCGCGATATCCAGATGAATCCACGGCACTCCATCAACAAACTCTTCTAAGAACAGAGCTGCGGAAATTGCTCCGCCCGGCCGCCCACCGCTGTTTTTCATGTCCGCTATGTCACTGTTAATCGACTGACGGTATTCTGGAAACAATGGCATTTGCCATACGTACTCACCGGAAGCCCGAGAAGCCTTCACTAAGTTGCCAAATAGGTCATCATTGTTGGCCCAAGCACCAGTTGAGACGTGCCCAAGTGCAACTACACATGCCCCGGTCAATGTAGCTACATCTACGACTGCAGCAGCCTTTAAGTTCCGAATTGCATAGGTTAGGGCATCTGCAAGTACAAGCCTGCCCTCAGCATCCGTCGTAATGATCTCCGCAGTTTTGCCATTCATGAAGCGAATGACATCACCCGGGCGGAACGCCTTACCGCTAGGCATATTCTCGGCGCAAGGGGCTATACCGATTACATTGACGGGCAAATTCAACAGGGCGATCGCACGCATGGCCCCAATGACGGTAGCGGCTCCCGCCATGTCGCCTTTCATGGCGCCCATTCCTTCGGTAGGCTTTATGGAAATTCCGCCGGTATCAAAAGTAATTCCCTTGCCCACAAATGCAATCACTGGATCACCGGGGTTCGGCATGTGTTTCAGGACAATCAATCGTGCACGGTTCTCAGAACCAACTGAGACGGATAATATGCCGCCCATATTATGCCGCAGCATAAGGTCTTCATCCAAAATTTCACAGCCCAGTCCGACATCTGCCGCGAGGAGTTTCGCTCTTTCGGCAATGGCAGCGGGTGGCAAAGCGTTAGCGGGCTCATTGACTAGCGTACGGGTGTGGTTCATCGAATCCCCGATGATTGTTCCGTGCTCAATTCCTGCAGAAACAATCAATTCTTCATTTTTGTTGGGATGAGCGACGATGAACTGATCAATACTGCCTTTGCGGTCCGAGGGGGCCTTGTAACCATCGGGTTCCCACTGAGATGTAATAGCGGCTTCAACAGTTGTGGAAACACTATCATGCAGTGAAGTCGTATCTGGAGCCAATACCTTATGTAGGCACGATGCAATGATTTTTAGTTTACTATCTCTCAATTGCCGCAGCGCTTTACCCGTGGCTATACGAAGAACGTGTGCGGAAAAATCGGCCCGCTTGCCCATGCCAACAAAAACTACTCTTGATGGCGAAATCGCACCATGAGTGTGCACCACTACAACTTCACCCTTTTTACCTAGTACTTCACCGCCATTTTCTACCAACATTGGCAAAAGGATGGAGTTGAGTTCGGAGTCTAATACCGAAGCATCGGAGCTTAATGTCTCTCCCTCAAATTGAGGAATTACAATGGCGTCGCAAACGGTTTCGCGGATATTAAGGATAGACAGAGTAGTTTTCATATAAATTCCGGTGATGCGAAAGATGTTTGCTGAATACAAAATAATTTGTAAGGGTATTCGACGTAGATCGAACAAGAGTAACGATAGATTACCCGTTTGGCAAACATGTATGATAGGTACAAAATCTATAGATTATTTTCATCACGAATTGTCCTTAACAGATTCTCACACGCGACGGAACAGAGATCATGCACCAGTTTGTAATTACCATTGTAATAAGGATCTGGAATTTGAGATGCGCCGAGCTCGGG
>CAISOI010000446.1 GCA_903886985.1 uncultured Chthonomonas sp. | reverse complement strand
TCCTCCTCCAGCACCTGGTCGACCAGCGCCGGCACCTCCACCTCCGCGTTGTGCGATAGACGGATTGGAAATTATCAGAGAGGTAAGAGTAAGCAAGAGAATGGTTGAGAGTCGATTACGCAATGGATGCCTCCGGAATATTGTCTGCGGGATGGATGTATTTTCGGCGAAGGGGGCGAAATTTCCTGTCACGAGGAGGTTCAAGTAGATCAATAAGCGGATTCCAATCAAGAATTGCAGAGGGATTGGTGATTAACAACTTTGTTGTGCACATTATTTCAGAACGACTAGTTTTGAGTAGGTACGGATTATCGGCCGCGCTAATCTATATCTGGAAGGTCGGCTGCACGCAGCAGTGAATCACTTTCGGAATCTGTCGAACCTGCCGGTCGTAACAGTTTTTCGGCGGCAGAATTTGCTGACGAAGCACGCAACAGGCTTTTTTGTGCGCGGAAATGGTCTAATACTTTCTGTGCGGAAGCTGTATGTTGTAAGTTGCCCGGTTTGTTGAGGATTTTCTCCAACGTTTGAATCGGATCAAAAGTGGCAAAAGGGCGAAAGAAAGTTCTGGTTGGGATAATTCTCATTGATTGCAAGACCGTTGCCTTTTCGGCTGTGGATACAGAGCCGTCGGTCAGTATGCGCTCGGTTAGTGTTACTGTATCACCCATCAATTTCAGGAATTGCATTGCCTGCCTGTTTCCTGCGGAAACGAAAATTACACAGCAATAACACCCCCTCGGTGCGGCGGGCTTCTGCGATTGCTTTTAGCGCGGCATACTTTCGGTCTCGATTGCCAGATTGGATTTGGCGTTTCATGAACTCTGATGCGAAGTTGTTGTTGCTGGTGGCCAGAAGTCGAAGATTGGTTAATGTCATGCGGCGAGTAACTCGATCAAACTCAATGAGTAACTTTACTGATTCGTCGGTGGCACGTTCGATCAAGAACGTTCCCAATCGCTTGAAGGCCGCTCTCCTACGCGTTTCCAGAAGCCGGATCCGAAGGATAGGTAACAGTTCGTCCGTCGGAACTTCGTGTAGCGCTTTCACACACTGATTGCGATGGCGTTTCTTGTCCGCGGCTGCCAGAGCCAAAACACGGCGTTCAATCTCCTTGTTTCTCTCGAAGACATCATCAGGGCTTGGCAAATTCATGGTAAAAGTTAATACCAGAATTCACAAATTTTGAAAAGATATGTCGACAACAATCCCAAAGGTATTCATAATGCCTTAGTCACGGGAGCACTGCTTGGACACGCGGGAACTTTGTGCTATAGACTCCCGTTATACTGTTTAACTTGGACGATAGTACTTTTGAATTACTAGGTGAGAAATTTGATGAAACGAATGATAAAGATAGTTTGGTTAGCACTGCCGGTGATTCTAATGGGTTGCACGGGCATAAATGCGCAACAGCCGTCCACAACCAAGAAACCTCCGACTACCGACACAAAAAAGGTGAAAACTAAAGTGAGTGACAAGACTGACACTAAAGCGACTGAAAAAGTCGTAAAGACGGACGAAGAGTGGAAGAAGATTTTAACTCCGGAGCAATATAATGTTCTGAGACACAAAGGAACTGAGCGAGCATTTTCCGGGAAGTATTGGGACCAAAAGGAAGATGGTTCCTACTATTGCGCTGGTTGCGGAACGCTACTCTTCACCAGTAAAACAAAATTCGATTCCGGATGCGGGTGGCCGAGCTTCTATGACTCGATCGATCATAGCAAAATTGACCTTCACGACGACAATACCTTCGGAATGAGACGAATTGAAGTAACTTGCAAGAAGTGCGGTGGACACTTGGGACATGTATTTCCGGATGGCCCCGCACCTACGGGGCAACGGTACTGCATCAATTCTGCGAGCCTGAATTTTAAGAAGACTGACAAGAAGTAGACGGTAGTTGACCGACATGGGGCCGCTCTCGAAATCAAAATTCGATAGCGGCTTTTTTGTGTCTGATGTATCGCGAACGCGTTACCTATCCCGTGATTCAGGGTGTCGTGGAATTTGGAGGATGTTTGGCAATCATTCGTGCCAGTGTATTGATATTTCGGGCGGTCATTTTAGTACCCGTCGCCTTTTCCATTTGCACCTGCGTTATGCTGGTCTCCAGTTGGTTCTTCTGATTCAACCAGAGTAAGTTGTTGTCGATGAAATGGAAGTCATTTTCGTCGTTTTGCAGACTTAGTGTTGCTTCAATGGCTGAGGGTGACAATGGAGTTGGAAAGAAACAAGCGTACAACGAGTGCCTGGATTCCACTTTGTGAGGTGGAAATGGGGATGCCGCAAGTATGGTTGCAATTACTTGCGGCGCTCGGATGTACGTCTCAACATTGAACCCGTAGGTCTGAGACAACATGGAGGAGATGTCGGTCTCCAATTGGTCGAGCAGAACTTTGTCCGACTCAAAAATTACATTGCCGCTCGCGATGAATGTTTCTACACCAAGCAAGCCTAAGTTTTCGAACTGCTGTCGAAGCTCAGACATAATTATCTTCCTACGTCCAACATTCACCGCGCGCAGAAAGGCAAAATACTTTGGCATCGGATCTATCCACTCTGTTTTACCAGAGATATCCTTCCCTCTCCAATACTGCGTTGGCAAGGTCACGGCGAAGTCCAATGCTGTCGACATCCATCATATTTCCCCATGAATTGGGACCAGAAGAGACGTCAGCACCGTGTGTCACCAATCTGCTAACAACATCATTGGCACTGGTCGAGACGCGCCCCATTGCATCCCATGTGAGAATGCGCGCGGCGGTGACTGCAGATATTAAACGCGACTCCGAAACTCCTGCTTCCATGAGTTTCTGGCAGCGTATCCATGCGCTCTCCAAAACAAACGCAGCGCAGATGATGTCTGCGATCGCGGCAACTACTTCTTGCTCTTCCAGTAGATTGTCTCCGAAAGTAGATCGGGCACAATTCAGAAGGAACTTCGCGTGGCGCTTCATCCAGTAAACAGGAGTGGAGTCCGTTACTGTCAGCAGGTTGAGATCCTCCGAATTTGGATCATGAACCAGCTCTTCTATATCGGATAATTCCAGTCGCCCAGCCGAAATTCGTCGAAGTAGGGTACTCACAATATTAACGCGGACTATCTCATTCGCACCTTCACCAATTCTTAACAGGCGTTGGTCACGCCATGCTCTGGCAACGGGATACTCTTCCGTGTATCCATTGCCACCGTGAATTTGAATTGCTTCGTCCGTAGCCCAGCTATAAAGCTCTGAGCCAATAACTTTAACAATGCCGCATTCTATGGCATATTCTTCCGCGGCACGATGGTATTGGCTCGCCGCATTGTCCGAAGTCGGGTCGATACCATCAAAAACGCCATCAAGCAACCCAGCAAGTCGGTAAACAGCGCTTTCCAACCCAAAAAGGCGAGCACACATTTCGCCGAGTTTGGCTTTGACCATTCCGAAGCTGGAAATGGGTCTACCAAACTGTTTTCGCTGATTAGAATAAGCCGCACATACCGCCAGAGTCTCTTTGATTCCGCCGACTGCGCCCGCTTCTAACTTAAATCGCCCCATATTGAGCGCACAGAATGCTGAATAGTGTGCCTTGCCAGCTTCGCCGACGAGCTGATCTTTAGGAACTTTCACATTTTCCAAAATGACGCGCCTGGTAGAAGTGCCGCGCATGCCAAGCTTATTCTCTTCTTTGCCAAAGCTTAAGCCGGGTGTGCCACTTTCTACGAGGAAACACGAGAACTTATCAACGTCGATTTTTGCGAAAACAGTGAAGAGAGATGCAAAGCCGGTATTGGTGATCCACATTTTGGATCCATTGAGAACATAAAACCGGCCATCTTCCGTCAAATCAGCGCGGGTAATGGCACCCAAGGCGTCTGAACCTGAAACGGTCTCGCTGAGTGCAAACGATCCGATCCATTCACCCGAAGCCAATTTTGGAAGATATTTGCTTTTCTGGGAGTGATTGCCGAAGTACATCAAGGGAAGTGTCGCAATGACCGTGTGTGCTTCGTGTGTTAGAGCAAACGACTGTTGCCAATTCAGTTTCTCAGCCAGAAGTGCACAGGTACGAATATCCAAGCCGAGGCCGCCGTACACTTCCGGAACATCGGCGCCCAGAAGACCAAGTTCCCCGGCTTTTTGCATCAAAGCGTGCATAAACTCAATGTCGTGAGACTCGATGCGTTCGGTGTGTGGAAGCACCTCTTTTTTGAGAAAAGTATCTGCAGTGTCGCCTATGAATCTTGCTTCTGGCGAAAAGTCTTCGGGAGTGAAAATTTGAGCGACAGTGGGATGTGATGACAGAAACGCGCCGCCAACAACGATGTTTGAACTATTCATATTCTCCAAATGCTTCCTTCTCATCATTGAGAAGCTTCAGCACACGCTGAAGCGGATCGGTGGTCAACAAAGTGTTTAACCTATACAAATTATACCCATTTGATATTGTGCAGGTTGCGACGAATAAGTTGCAAATTGCGCATTTGACCTGCCCACGTAAATTATATGAAACAGTACAAAATGTTGGTGGATCTCACCGATTTGATTGATGAACTCAAGGTGAACGAAGTTGAAGGTTGAGTTTTTCTTGCCCTACGTTTAATTGCAGTCAATACCTACCGTAACCATAATGTGTGCAAGGCGTCGATATGAATAACGACTTGTCAAATCGGAGAGAAACCATTATTTGCTTGGTTGCAGCGTTGTCACTCTTGATTCAAACTGATTCCAATAGTTGGGTATTCAAGCCGACTGTCGTCGGTGAAGGGTATGAACGCCTAAATGGCGGCAAGAATTTAGCGCTCTCTATCAGAGTTGGTCCCGGATCTTTCGGATTCAGAACTCGCAGAGGAATCGAGGGTGCACTTTTTGGGATAGATCGGTCTGAGGCAGTTACTAGCCAAGGTGTTTTTACTTGGCTCACAACCAAACCAAACTGGGTGTGGCAACTTTTAGAGACTTCCATCCCTGAATACTCAAGCTTTTTGCAGCCGAGTCGATTCAAGAAGTCCATATTTCTACAAGACAAAACGGTCGTCTCCAAGGCAGTGGGGCTACCCGTAAATCAACTTGAGACGGGTCGACTTGCATCACGACCGGTGTTCATGCTGACTCTAGGCAATTCGTTGAGTACCCTACGCCGCCAACAACTCTGGCTGGATACTGAGACTGGTATTACGCTGAAACGGTTGGAGACAACCGGCGCTAATGAAGATTATGCATTGGAATGGCATAGTCTTAATTCTGAAGCAGTAGCGACACCGCTTTATCCGACTGCCGGTTCAAAGGTCGTGAGAGGCCTCATTCATCCTCAGTCATTCGAACACATCGACAAATTGGGTGGGGAAGAGGACTATTTAAGAAGTCTCGTCACGATTCGCAATTCAAATCGAAAATCCTCACTTTCTTGGTTGCAGCACATAATACCGCACCCTGATTTTCAATTTGTCAATACATCGGCTAGTGAACGTGATACGTCTTCACTTAAGCAACAGCAACGTTCGAATGCGCTTGCCGGTCCCGAGTTCATGCCGGGCGGCCTTCCCCCCGGATGGAGCGCAACAACTGAAGTCGATCCTGATAAAGGCAAAATGACGATGAACCTTATGCGACCAGGTGGTGGAACAGCTAAGATCATTACTCAGACACCTTCAAGTCAGAGTTCTACATCCACTGTCGCAATGAGCATAAGTTCGCCAAATACCGATGAAAATGTGAATCTCGCTTTCGTAATCTTTATGGCGAAAGACGGGTCTTTAGTTGTCGGTCCGGGCAATTCACGAGAGAATGTGGAAGAGCAACGAGACCATCTAATCGATCAAGCTACTGGTCGCTTTATCGTAATACGTTCGGACTTTTTGGACCCAAATACGGGTGATACATTGACCTTTGCACAGCTCAATAATAGGGCGATTGGGAAAGTGTTTGATAGTCATCTTTTCAAAAAGCAGGATAGTAAAGTGAGCAAGAAACTTGGATCCATTCAAATATCAGAGCTAAATCAGCCCTACCACATATCGATGATTAGTTGGATATCGGGCGATCAAGAGTTGGTATTAATGTCCACAAAGTTGACAACTTCGGAATTGATAGTTGTCGCTGAAAGCTCCTCCCGGATGAATCCTTGACTGAATCCAAGTTTAGTAGTGGGGTGATTATTACGGTTTGTTAATTTGACAACCCCCCGTCGGGCAGGTAAACTGACCAGATTAGGGGGCGTACCGGTTGACATACCTCGAACTTCTCCAAAACCTTCCTATCGACCGCTTGCGAGGAATTGTTCGTCGCCGCGCCCGCGCCCTTGCCACGCTCACCAAATGCACCAATAAGCTCGATCTCTGCACGAAAATGGTGAAATTGCTGTTCGTTTCTCGCTCCATTACCGAGGCAATTTCTGAGACAAACCTCCTTCAAATTCGGATTTTGGTCTATATCGTGACAAATGGCGGAATTGTCGATAAGGAGAAAATGATTGCAGATGCGGGTGAACCTCATCGCGAACACATTGAGAGTGCTCTGGATGACCTGCAGGATCTAGCGCTGCTTTTCGAGAGTTCAGAACTGGGCAATAATGTGTTAGTGTGCCCGGATTCCGTCCTTGATAAAATACCTGCGCCCGAGCCTTACAAGAATTTGTTGTCTCCCAGCTTGGGCAAATATCCAACGGATGTCGTTGAATATATTGCAAAGTCACTCGATATCGAATCTTTGGAAGGTTTGCGCTCCAAGAGCCATGCAGTTTCTGAAATTGCTCATCATTTGCTCGACTTATCGCGATTAAGAACTGTTGTGGATTCCCTTTCATTGGATGCCAACAAAGTGCTGGAATTCGTTATATCTAATTCTGGAGTTACAAGTCTTTATGAACTTGGTGGGCATTTGGATGTGCGATATCGCAATCAACTCTATAGTTACGACTGGGGTAAACGGTGGGCTCAAGGGCGCCCTCGGAATCCCGTTGAAGAGCTCCTGGGAAAAGGGATTCTGGTCCTTTTGGGAAGTGTAGGTTGGGGTTATGGGGAGATCATAATTCCCGGAGACGTTCTTAACCTTTTGGTTGGGCGTGATACCGCGTCTTGGTTACGTGTTGTTGAACCTCCCGCAATTCCCAGATCACCTGAAGGTCTCACGCCACGTTTGTACGATTCGTTGCCACGCGATGTAGCCTATCTCATGGGATACTTGAGCAGAATGGAGGCTGTCAGAACCAATAAAGGCATTATTCACCGTACCGCTCTCAAGGCAGTCGCTAAGGGAATGACTGAAAAATCGGAGACCTATCCAGCACTTGTCTATGCAGTCGCACGCGAGGCGGAACTGATTGACATAACTGAAAGGTTAGAAAGGTACGATGTTACGTCGACAGGTCTCAAATGGCTTGAACAACCGCTCTCTGTTCAACAACTGAGCCTGGCAACTATTTGGTTCGGTCAAGACGTCTTCGCAGAAGATTTCAAGGACAGTCTTGCCACATTCAATGGATATTACGGAGCGCGAACTCGCCTTTATCGAGACGGGCTCATCAAGATCCTAATTGACCTCGAAGCTGCCAATCCCGGATGTTTTCATTCGCTTCGCGACATTAAAGCTAAGGCGGCGTTTCGATGTTGGGATCGATTTATGGATGATAATCCCAATTCTCAAGAATCGGAAGTCGATGACAAGGGCGAAGGTACCAATTCAACCGAAGGCGCGCACAATCGTTTCCGGCAGGTTCCAGAGGAAGAGCTAAATGTGGCAGGTGTATCACAGATCGTTTATCGTATATGCGCTGAAAGTTTAGTTTGGTTGGGGCTTGTGGAAACAGCAGGGCCATCTGCCAAATTGGACACTTATGTTCGATTGTCCGACCTAGGCAAAACCCATTTCATGGGCGTTCCGCGTAACGATACAGTTGGCTCTACCGTAGATAAATTCGTAGTCCAACCCAATTTGGAGATTTATGCTCCTCCGAATCTTGCGGCAGCACATTTATATAGACTTTTCAAGATTTCGGACCCGTCGCCAAGTGGAATGCTAACCCTTACTAAGGAGAACTTGCGGAGGGCATTGGACAAAGGTGAATCATCGGAAAGTCTTATCAAATTTCTTAAAGATCATTCTGCAACTGTACTACCACAAAATGTGGAATATCTGATCTCCGAGGTTGGCGGTCGCCACGGTCATATTCGTGTTGGAAAAGCTGGGATATACCTCCAGGTCACAGATCCAATGTTATTGAAAGAGTTGATGGCGCAAAAGAAATTAGGCATTCACTATAAGGAACAGCTAACGGAAACTGTTGCTTTGGTGACCGGGGATAGCGTAGAGTCTATATTAAAGCTACTACGTGCCGCAGGATACCTGCCAGTAACTTCACGTCAGGGCGAAACTCATCAGGAGGAGCCGGTAAACAGCAAGCAGTATGTCCTACCAAAACCATATCAGTATAAGAACCCTGATATCGAGAATCGTATTAACTGGAAAGCTATTTCATAAACGGCCCAAGATTTTTGGACCCACTCTATTATGTTCAACCCTGAAAACCCGCTAATAATCCAATCCGATCGCACCATTCTACTGGAAATTGACAATCCGAAGGCAGAAGCTTGCCGGGACAAATTGTCGATATTTTGCGACCTCGTAAAGAGTCCCGAGCACATACACACCTATCGAATGTCACCATTGTCTCTCTGGAATGCAAGAGCGGCAGGAATGATGGGTGAGGAGATGGAGAGTGTTCTAACCGAGTTCGCGAAATACGATATTCCAGGCAATGTGATTGCCGACCTTCGAGATTATGTCGGACGGTTCGGACGTTTAAAATTGGTCAGAGAGGGCAATTCTCTAATCCTACGCAGCGAAGATCCAGTGTTGATGATCGAGATACTGCATAACAAAAACATCAAAAAATTCGTACTAAAAGAGATCGATTCGACCTCCTTCGAGATTTCGCTCTTAGAACGCGGGCGCATCAAGCAAGCCCTGATAAAAATAGGCTTTCCAGTTGAAGACATTGCAGGTTACACAGTAGGAGATTCGCTCGAGTTTCGGCTGCGAGATTTTACAAAATCTAGTGGCGGACTCTTTATGGTCCGGGATTATCAGAGGTTAGCGGCGGACGCGTTTTGGGCCGGTGGGGATGTCCGCGGAGGCAGCGGTGTTTTGGTATTGCCATGCGGCGCGGGCAAGACGATTATCGGGATAGAGACCATGGCACGGGCTCAGATGCATACATTGATTATTGCAACTGGTATCACTGCGGCAAGGCAATGGCGAAGTGAACTTTTGGATAAGACGACCCTAACGGAAAGTGAAATTGGTGAATACAGTGGTGACCATAAAGAGATACGACCGGTTACCATCGCGACATATCAAGTTTTGACGTCTCGGAAATCTAAAAAAATTGAGGCTGCGCCTCCCGCCGATATTGGGGATGAACTGGGGGAAGCAGAAGGGTTTGTCCACCTGGGGTTGTTCAACAATTACAACTGGGGTTTGATCCTCTACGATGAGGTCCACTTGCTACCCGCCCCTGTGTTTCGTGTCACTGCCGAAATCCAAGCAAAACGCAGACTGGGATTAACTGCAACACTGGTGCGTGAAGATGGTAGGGAAGAAGATGTTTTCTCGCTTATTGGCCCAAAGAAATTTGATGCGCCATGGAAAGAACTCGAGAAACAGGGTTGGATTGCGGAAGCTGTCTGTACGGAAGTACGCATTCCAATGCACCACGATGTTCGAATGGAATATGCGGTTTCAGAAAAGCGTGACAAATACCGAATTGCTTCTACAAACCCCGCAAAGGATGATGTTGTTTGGGCGTTGGTCCGTAAGCATCGGACTGACAATGTGCTCATAATAGGCCAATATTTGGAACAACTGGAGAGACTGGCAATTGCTCTGGATGCACCCATGATTACCGGGAAGACGCCCCAAAAAGATCGTGAAAAGCTTTATGCGCAGTTCCGCGCAGGTGAAATTAAACGGCTGGTAGTATCGAAAGTTGCCAATTTCTCAATCGACCTACCTGACGCAAACGTTGCGATACAAGTTTCTGGAACTTTTGGTTCTCGCCAGGAGGAAGCCCAAAGGTTAGGCAGAATTTTGCGACCAAAAGCAGATGGGAGTATTGCCCACTTCTATTCTC
>CAISOI010000445.1 GCA_903886985.1 uncultured Chthonomonas sp. | reverse complement strand
CTGGAGGTCCGCCACCTACGATAAGTACACGGGACGCACATGGCAGAATACTCTCGAATCGCCTTCAGCCCTTACACCGAGTCAAGACGTTAATCTGGAGGGTTTCTCAGACGGCTCATTGCGTGGTCAAGCGATATATACAATGGATGTTCCGACCACGCAGTTTACCCAAACTGGCGGAAGCAGCCATACTTTGACGCAACATGTCACTCTGGTCTCCGGCGCATGGAAACAACTCTGCGCTGCCCCTGAAATTAGAAAAATTCGGGTCACGGAACAGAGAGCCACGGTCGATTCAGTAGGCGGTGTCCGGTTGTTTAACCCGATAACCCAATCCAGTTATGAAGTGGAATCTGAAATTACAGAGATGTCTCCAGAAGCCGCGAAGAATACTCCCGGTAATTATCCGATTCCTATTCGAAATACATTTTTGCAGATACCTGCGATGGGAGCCACCGACCTTCAAGCACTGAAAGAGCTGACCATTCAGATAACTGCCAAGGAAACGACATCCTATGGCAAGGTAAAGGCGATAGAACAGTGGGTCGGTCAAAATTGCAAGTATAACCTCAATGCTCCCTCCATCCCAGGGGATCAAGACGTCGCCGCGACGTTTCTTTTGAAGAACAAGCAGGGATATTGTGATGTTTTTGCTACTGGGGTAGCAGTCTTGTCACGGCTTGCCGGTGTTCCAGCGAGGGTAGCAAGCGGATTTATTCCGGGAGAAATGGATGCAAAGAATGGGGAGTACGTCGTCCGGGATAGGGATCGACACCTGTGGGCAGAGGCGTATTTCCCGGGTGTCGGATGGCAACGGTTCGACTCCACTGGAATTGCTGAAGATATCAGCAACCAAGATGACGGTTCAAAGAAGAAGCGATTTGATCTCATAGCCTGGATATTCAGTAAGGGTGTTCTACCGCCCGTGGCAATCCTTGCGTTTCTGCTGATCGTGGGATATGTCATTAAGGTAGAACTAATCGATCGGATTAAGCGTAATGATCCTACAAATAATCCACTGGGTCTTTCGAAATACAACTATGAGATTGTGAACTGCTATGCGAAGGCATCTAGTCTGTTCGGCAGAGCTGGTTATACTAGAGCCGAATGGGAAACACCATCCGAATACCTACTGACAATTAAGACAGCACTAAGAGAACATATATCCGTTGTTGATGATTTCACGGAGCTTTCTATCTCTACAGAGATCTTCAGGTATAGCGCTAAAATTGCTTCACCTTCTGATGTGGACCGAGCAAACGAATTGTTGATCAAAATCAAGAGTGGCATACAAGCGATTCCTCGAACGAACAGAGTGGCTAAATCGGCCGCCGAAGGACAAATCGCGTAGTGGAGATTGTTTATTCCAAGTCCGTTATGTCACAACATTTGCAAAATCCTTTGTCTATCTATGTGCTTTTCGGAGATGACGACCATAGCAAAAACGAAGCCATTGACCTTCTAGTAGCTGAGTTGATCGATCCAGATTTCGCAGACTTTGATTTCGAAATACTGGATGCAGATAACAACTCCGTCGAAGATATTCTTTCTTCGTCCAGCATGGTGCCGTTCAATTCCAAACGAAGATTGGTTATCGTACGAGGAGCACAGGTATTTAAAAAGCGAGACAAGACTTCAGACATCGAACGTCTTATCGATGGGATATCAAAACTATCCTCTGTTGTCACGCTTGTATTCCGAGTTGCATCAGACGAAGAGGGCAGCCGTGCCAAGACAGCGATATCCGTCAAATTTGACAATGCAGTTAAAACTAAGGGAGCACTCATTAACTGTAAGCAATTGACAGAGACGGAGTTGATCGCGTGGATCCATTCTGAAATTCAGATAGAAGGTAAGACGATTGCTGCAGAAGCTGCGCAAAGGCTCACACAAGCCTCGCAGGGGCATAGACTCGCACTTCACAATGAAATGGAGAAGGCAATCTGTTTTGCTGGAAATGCGAAGCATGTTACATTAGAGGCTGTTGAGGCGGTTGCTACATTCGATCCTGAAGACGTGATGTTCAAACTCGTCGACGCTATTACAAAGCGACAAACCGACTTAGCACTAAAACTATTTTACGAAATACTACGACGAGAAAATAAGCCACAAGCAGTGGCAGGACGGCTTCTCGCACTTCTTTCGAGACAATATAGAATGCTCTTTCAAGCGTACGAGCTTGCTCAGGTAAAGATCGATCCCAATACTCTAAAGTCACTGCCCGAAGAAATTGGAAATCAACTTCCGAGCGAGGGAAGCATTCTTACGATGGTGTGGAAAGCTCGCGACTTATTTGGCGCCGCACGGGGATTAGATCGAAAGTTGCTAATACGATCTTTCGATCTCATTTTGGAATGCGATATGGCAAATAAGGGCGGTCAAGAAGGAAGTGAAGACGTCGTTACAAACCTTCAACTACTTATCCTAAAGCTCTGCTCGCTCAAATAATTGGATAGTAGCCACAACAAAAAGACCTGAACCAAAACGGTTCAGGCCTTCCAAATGATCGAGCGGATTAGTTGCTAGCTGCAGCTTTGTTAGCAGCCTTCATAATTCGCGACTTTCTACGTGCAGCAGCATTCTTGTGAATAATACCGCGCTCAGCAGTCTTGTCAATGAAACTTACCGCATTGGTAACTGCGGTCACGACGGTTGCATCGCCACCAGCAATCGCTGATTTCGCTTTTTTGACATATGTCTTCAAAGCAGACTTTGCAGCAACGTTTCGCAAATGATTCTGTCGGGACTTCTTTACGTCCTTGATGACGGACTTAATATTCGGCAAGGAAACATACCTCTCTTATATGCACAACTGTAATCGCAATCAAAATGTCAAATCTTCAAAGCCTTGCAAGTATACCACGCACAAACCATTTGATGCAATGAAATGAAAAATAAAAATTAGAACTCCAACTTGTCGAATCTGCCTGCGGTTGGATCTAGTGCGTCTCGTAAAGCTTGATATGAGGCATCGACGCGTTTTTGTATTTCGGAGACGACTTTCTGTTCTTCGGAATTTTCAGGGAACCGGTCGGGAGCACATCTGGCAATAAGCTTTTGATAGGCAGTTACCACTGCTGAAAGGTCCGCCCCTTCTTCAATGCCAAGAACTTTGTAATGATGTGCAAGCGGATTCACTTGTGGGTTAGCTGCCTTCTGTTGATTTACCAAAGATGCCTTAGAAACCGCTTCTCCAGTACTTGTATTCGATGGACCACTTGCTTTAGCGCTCACACTTGTTGCGGTTTGTGGTGATGGCGAGCTCGTTGTACTCTTACTAACGCCAGCCGCAATGTCTTCTGGAGACCGGAGATGCTTACGCATATCATACGGATCATTCAACTCGCGTAGAGCATCTCGCTCTCCTCTGCGTTGAATTGCCTCATCTTCCGCCTCTTCATCCAAGCGGTCTAAACGCTCTTTAATGGCACCCAATTGCGTAACGGCAATATTTCGAATTCGCTTGCCAAAACCCATGCAAGTCTCCGATCGTCTAACATATCCAACTGATTCAGAGTGAAAAACAATTACTACGGGCTAATGAATACCAACTTCCTGCTCGGGAGCCAAAGCCTCGGATACGCTGCTGTCCAAAATATTAATTTCGGAACTCAACGAATCCAACTCCATGTACAAACCTTCAGAAGCGCTCGCTGCACTATTTACATCCGCTGTCTTAATACGTATCACCTTTGCTTTCCAGCTTGCAAAAGTTGCTTCAACATTCTCTAACTGACTATCTATGCGGGCAGCGGCTTGTGCAATCGATCTATATGTGTCTAGTTCGTTTTGCCGAGATCTTAGAGCCTGTTCGTATTGTGCTCTTTGAACGGGATCATTCGTCTCTTTTATTCGCTTTTGAACTCCAACGCAATAGCTGTTCAGAGCACGCTCGTCGACATTATAGAGATACTTAGCCAATTTCTGTTTTCTATCCGCAAGTCTTATGGCTTGTGAAGTAAGCGGAAACAACTTTTGAACAATTCGCTCAAGGCTTTCAGCAACATACTTTTCAACGTCTTCGCCACGCGCTTCTCGAATTATCTCCTTTTGAAGTTGAAGGACATACCTCAGTCGCTGTCGAGTCTCAAAATCCATTTTTTCAAGGATAGCTTCGACTTGTTCGTCACTTAGGCTCTCCGCTTTCTCTTGCCGCTTCGCAAACAACTTCTTCAAATACGTCTCGTTGTTTAGCGTAATGTAGGTGCGAGCTAACTGAAGCAATACCACCAGTCCGAAAACCCAAAGATAACCAAAAGCTCCAGCACCGATCCCAGCTGCCCAAATTCCAATGGAAAGTGGGCTAAGCTGAACATCTTTAACAACAATTTTCAATCGTTCCGATGAACTGAGAGGTTGCATAAACCCTTTTCGCTAACTCTGTTGGTTGAGCTTTTGCTCCAGCTCTCTTAACTGTCTATCAATATCGCTCTCTTGTGCCACCGGTGTGGATGTCATATTAGGCTGCTGCGCCGACGACGACATTCCAAGCTTCAACTCGAGATCTGCCAAAGCTTTATCAGCCTCTACATCGACTTGCATGTCTTCCATTGCAGCCAACCGCGAATTCACGCTGGTTTTTGCAATCTCAGATCGAGCATCGGCCTCGGCCTGGAGGCTCTGAATGCGTTCCTCTGCACGATCAAAGTTAGAGCTAGCATCATTGAATTGAAATCCGTCGAGCGCCTTGTTGATTTCGTTTTGAATCTGCGCCTGCTTCATGTTTGCTTTCAGACGCAGTGCTTCAGCAGTCTTCACACGAATTTTATCTTCTTCGTGTTGGATAGCCTTTTTGACAGCCTCAGCTGTCTCTTCAGCCTGTTTGAAAGAAGCTCTTAAGTTTGTGAGCGAAGAGTCACGAGTACCCTTCTCCCGCAAAATCGTCCTGGCAAGTTCTCTGTTGCCGTTTTGGAGAGCAAAGGTCGCCTTAGCTTCTAAATCCCTGCTAAGCTTCTCTTCCTTATCCACCATATTCGCAAGCGAGTTTTTAGCGGCTATTGCCTGTACAGCGCGCTCACGGTTCTTGGCCTGATTTTCCTTCATCTCACGGACAGCCTGATCAATGATTACGTCAGGGCTCTCCCATTTATCGAGTGTGCCAAAAACTAGACCGCGCAAGTAGTCGTATATGCGCTTTAGCATGAAGCTCTCCTGTTGGGGACGTTGCTATGCGACGCGACACATTTAGTCGCTAGTAGCACAACATTATCGCACTAATGAGGCGTCCTGTCAACGTTCGAATGAGACAATTGAGCGCGGTGGAACCCACAGTTCTCATGATATGGGTTGAAGGATATCGCCTAAATTGGTTGTAGTATGAATATTTACGTTTCAATCGTCATCTGGGCTTCAGGTTATGCCTGTGAAATAGTTCACAGTGGGTTGTATGCACAAATATTATGCTGACGTTTTCGTGTAACCTTGTCACAACCACAAGAATTAGATTATCATATAGCTTATTACCTTGAGACAGTACAACTTGACAGAACATTTTGTGTAAAATGGGAGTCAGACCTGTATGTTCTTGCTACAATAAACGAAATAGTTTCTGGACTTGTAGATGCTCAAGGCTTAAGCGAGGTAAGAAATGTCTGTTGAATTGGCGTGGAAAGGTTCTCTTGCAGATTTAGAGGACGAACTTGCCATAAGATGTCGAACTGGTGACTCCACTGCATTTGATGAACTTGTATCTCGATATCAGGTCCGATTGTATCGTTTCGCATACCGATTACTGAACGATCGATCGGAAGCAGAAGATGCAGTTCAAGAGACTTTTATTAGGACTTTCAAGGCACTTGCGACTTATCGTCCAGATGGGTATTTCTCAAGTTGGATTTACAGGATAGCGCTCAATGAATGCCGCAGACGTATGAGAGGCAAGAAGCTGTTTTTTCCTTTGGAACTAGTTGAACAGGCCGGACATGCACCAGATCCACAACAATCCGTAATGATTGTTGAACGCAATAGGCTTTTAAGAGATGCGGTGGCTTCTTTGCCAGAGCATTATAGAGTAGTGATGATGCTCTTCTATTTTGAAGACATGTCG
>CAISOI010000444.1 GCA_903886985.1 uncultured Chthonomonas sp. | reverse complement strand
TCTATGAAACAAAACTATTGATATTAATGGATTCATGTTCAAGCACATACTTTGCTGAAATGCCGGGGAAGTGCCACCAAAGCGATCATGCATTTGTTAGCTTCCTTGTGAAAGATACAATGCGTGCGGACAAGCTTATGAACACGATTCTTGACACAGTCGCTTTCGATTATCTGGTGATGCGTTTTAACAAGATTGCTGTTTTGACTCCCGATGACATTGAGCATCAGTGGCGACTTGAGTTCAGACCTGCGCCTTTGGAATTGGCTCGGTTGGAGTATGCTCAAAGAGGCACTCAAATCGATGAAACCTCATATATACGCTCAGTTCGACATCAACTTGAAGAAGCATTTGCTGAGACAGTGCGTATATGTCAAAGTATCGATTGGAAATCGGAGTCAGCAACCTGAAATTTAGTCAATCTTCAAAAACCAATCAACGATCATAGTAACTAATTTTTATGAGTAGAGTCTCCTCCAAACAATTCAATTTCGGAATATGCAACTTGTTTAAAAGGCGGAACTGAATTGACATTGCAAAGAGACCCTTTTCGGATTCATTGCTCCGATATTCATTATGCTTGCTCGTTTAGCGCTGAAGCAGTTCTCTAGTGTACATAGATTTACGACAATGGTTCATTTCGCTTGTACACGTCGATTTGGTACCGTAGAATTTCGCTTGCATCTCCTCCAGCAGTTGCCGTAAATTCTCCCTTTTTTGTAGGCAGCGTGATTTCACAGATGACATCCTCAAATGGTAGCAATTCAATTCCAGCTTGCTTTAAAATCACTAACTCGCGCTCGTCCTTTAGACGAGCATGAACTAGGACAAAACGCCACTTGATTCCGGACCAAACGCTCTGCCTAAGCATCTCCTTCTTGGTTGATAGATATTTCTTCTGTATCCATACCTTCATATCTTCTTGTGTTTGTTCGTCGGAGCGAACGCGTGCGTTGCTATTCGACAAGTATGCTACTGGTCGAAAGGAGGTTTGTATTTCAATGTGCAGCCCCTCAACAGCAATTTGGTGGTGGCGAATCGCAAGAAGATCGATCTCTCCGACGCCTTGTCTTGCACCTCGGATGGTTAGGAACCGCCTCCGATTGTAGTATTCTTCGACTAATTGTTCGGAAAAAAGAGACATACCTTGTACCTTAAGTAGAAGTTCTGAACAGAAATTAACGACAATGAGAAATATGCATCGCAAGGCGAACTATCATAATGATTTTGTGACTCTTCATTGCATCCATTAGAGTCTTGAATTTTAGAAAGAATAAGAACAAAGGCATCTTCAGGTAAACCCAATTTGGAATCTTGTCACCAGTTTCGGCTATCTCGACTGTCGTCCTCTGCTTTTACCATGTGTCAAGCCTAAGGCGTTCCGTAGTTCTTTGTCATAGTGCTTTGTGGTAGGATGGGTTTTTCCTAGGCTCCGCGATAAACTTTGAGTTGCCCGATGAAGGTGGCGAAGCCCCTCTGCTATGCGCCCGGTGTTGCAGAGGATTATGGACAGATTGCCAAGGGATTTAGCCGAATTAGGATGGTCTGGCCCAAGAACCCCTTCCTCTATTTTCAGTGAACGACGAATCTGTTTCTCCGCCTCTACAAAGCGCCTCTGGTTGAGCAGGATACATGCAAGAATGTCAAGGGATGTAGCCGTGTCAGGATGGTCTGGCCCAAGAACCCTTTCTCGTATTTTCAGTGAACGACGACACAGTGGCTCTGCCTCTCCGCAGCGTCCTTGGAACAGCAGAATATCCGCCAGGACAAGGAGGGATGTAGCAGTATCAGGATGGTCTGACCCAAGAACTCTTTCCTGTATTTCCAGTGATCGACGACACAGTCGCTCTGCCTCTTCATAGCGTCTCTGGAGCCGCTGGATACTCGCCAGTTGGCATATGATTAGTGCTGTTTGAGGATGGTCTGACCCAAGAACCCTTTCCTTTATTTTCATTGAACGTCGACTCAGTGGCTCTGCCTCTCCATAGTGCCCTTGGGACTGCAGAATACTCGCGAGAAGGCTTACGGATGCAGCAGTTTCTGAATGGTCTGGCCCATAGATCCTCTCCATTATTTCCAGTGAACGACGACCAAGTCGCACTGCCTCTCCATATCGCCCCTGGAACTCCAGAGTAGAAGCTAGTCCGATCAATGAAATGGCTATTTCACGATGGTTGTCGCCACGAGTAGACTGTTTGATATCCAGTACCTGACGGTAAAGTGTCTCTGCCTCAGAATACTTCGCTTGATCCCGAAGGCAATCGGCGACATTAAATAGGCTCGATGCAGTATCCGTGTGTTCCGGACCTAGCAGCTTTTGTCGGATCACCAGCGCCTCGCGTTGATACCGTGCCCCTTCTGCCCTTTTTCCCATTACCCTGAGCAGAATGCCCAGATTATTCATGCTTCGAGCAGTTTCTGAATGCTGTGTACCAACCAGCCGGGTTTGCGAAGCTACAGAGCGGCGCAACAGGGTCTCCGCCTCGGTATAAGAGCCCGCATTGTATAGGAAGGCACCGAGGTAATTAGCCAGAGACGCGATCTCAGCCGTGTCAGCTTCCAGTGGAACATCTGCCAATACGTCGCGTGAATGGGAAAATAGCTTCTTACCCAATTCGAAATCTCCATTCCACTCGTCTGGCCATGCCTTATCCAGAGTCGCTACGACACAAGCACGGAGTGTAGAAGTTTTATCAACAGAAAAAGAATTTCTCAGGACAAGCCGCACAACACGATGTAGGAAAAAGGAGCCGCCTGGTGCGCGAGATAGCACTGCCGCCTTTATGGCTGGTCTGCCGAATTGGGTCAGACGCAGCCCATCTTTACAGTTCCGCAATAAGGCTGGCAGGAAGTCGGCTCCGTGTTCAAATAACTCAACAGGGATTTCTTCCGGCGCGAGGAGGGCACAGAAGCGGAGGAGTTCAGCTGTAGCAGGATGTTCCCTCTCTAGCCGCTCGAATGCGAGCGTGAATGTGCGTGCGACGGATGCATGAGCCCGATTTTCGTAAAGACTATCGTCCACAAGTCCCACACGTTCAAATTGGATGCGGTAGGCGACAGCATCCATTCCATCCACTTCCATTTCTGCAGCCGCTTGGTCTAGCGCGAGGGGAAGTCCGTCCATATCTCTTACAAGCTCAACCGCCGCGCTCCAATCTCGGCGCTGCTCCACCTCTGTCTCATCCATACCCGTTATTTGGCCACTTCTCCATAATAGAAATCTGGCACCCATTTCTGGTGAGAAAGCATCCACCTCTATTCCATGAGCATATTCCCGCACGATTCCAGACCTACCCGTCAACAATATGCGGTCATGATCTCGGCGAGGTCCGAGCAACGTGATTACTGACGCTTCGTCTGCGTTGTCCAGAATGACGAGCCAGTTCTGGTTTTGGCGCAACCATCCATGTGTCACTTGAACCAAATCGTCCTGCTTTTCCACACCCTGAGCGGAAGGTCGAAGCTTTACTGCGACAGCAGCGAGTGCCGCACTCAATTCTTCAGGGGTCTCTGCTGGGAACCATAAAGTGACACCACCCTGTTTTTCAAATCTACGTGCATAAGCAACGGCAGTCATGGTCTTGCCTATGCCGCCAATGCCAGTCAAGGAGACTGGACGTTTGGTGATTTGTTCTTCAACCTTGTAAAGAATGTCTTCACGCGGTACAAAGCAGATCGGGAGTTCCGGGATGGTTGTTAGCCCCGTCAGGGGTCCGGGTTGATCGGACGGGGCTACTTGGGGTTTCCTGGTAGCAATTCCGGGGTGCTGTCCGCATTAGCGGTGTATTCGCTAAGAAACTGCAAAATCTTTGAACTAGGAGCCGACATACTCAGCTCCCGAAATACAACGTTGAGCCGCCTAAGGGGCTGGCGTTTCACTGCGTCCGCAAACTCCGCAATGGCCAAACCAATCCGCCTATTCTGGGGACGTTCAAAATCTGCCAGTAGGAGGGGTTCTGAGAATAAATCAACATCCGTAAACAGCCTGCGTAATTCGTCCATCAGGAGTATTTTGGTAATAGGAAGTGGCCATTCCGTGGCTCTCAACTCTTGTCGAATAACCGCAGGGAGGGAGCGAGCTTGTTCATGCTTACGTTCTGCGCGGAACTGCTCGCAAAGGATCTTAACAAGCACCTCCAATTTTGCATTTGTCTCATTAGTTGAATCCTGCATATCCACAATTTTCGCAACGGCATCTTTTGTGATATCCTGTCCACTTTGAAACATCTGATCGATTTCAAGATTGCGCTTTTCAGATTTCTGTTGATCCAGCAAATCTAACGGGAGCG
>CAISOI010000443.1 GCA_903886985.1 uncultured Chthonomonas sp. | reverse complement strand
GTGCCTCCGACCGTGAACGAAAGTCCCATGCCGAGATCTCCCCGTGCGTGAACCTCAAGGCTGTTTCTCTCGCCTGGAGCGTCCCGACGAGGGACGGTCCGAATACCAGAACAACGCCGATCGAGAACCCGCAGCGGGTTTGAGTTCCAGCCGAAACGTTCTCTCGAACGGGATCGGATCAGCGAACCACGAAACGTTGCCTCGCCCCGCCACCCTTTTGTTCCAGTTGGAACATCAAAAAGACTTTGCGGTCTGCGGCCGCGGTGAAACTCACTGATTCGCTGCCTTTGAGCACCCCAGCAGGAACACGACGGATCAGTCCTATAATCTTTTCATTTTCCTGTTTGTAGGAAACCTTTATTCCTGGACCATCCAAGGGTTTGGCTGAAGTTGGTGCAATCGACATTGTCCCAATTCCGAACCATTGAAGTTGTGGTCGTGTATAGTCTTCAATCACTCCCGGCTTGATTTCAGAACCGGGAACTGGAGTTTCACTGACTGTGAAATCGTTGAGCAACAATTGGTGTGGCCCCTGTTTCACAGAGAACATCTTTTCAACATTGGGATCGGCACCTTGTGCGAATATCTGCATTAGGTCGATCAGACTGATGTTTTCCACTTCATCAAGATCGAGTTTCCCGTCTGCATCCTTTGGATCATTCGGTTCGGCGGAGAGTATGAAATCGGGAGTGGCGACCGAAACCTGCTGCCATTTGTTGGCGGTTACTGCAAACATGGCGATGTATCTTCCGCCATCTTTCTCCTGGAGGGACAATGCGATTGCACCTGAGGAGTCAGGTTTTATCCAAAAGTTGAATGATTTGGCTTTGGTGATGCTGTCGGCCGGTAATTGAAATGCAAGAACGTCGAACTGGCCCTTTTTGACGGAATAGTCAAACTTCAGCGAGGATTTGCCAACTTTAACATCTGCGGCGTCCTGGGAGGTGCTTATTTTTGCTGTGGGACCAAATCCAGTCCAGCCATCCCCACCCTTCTCAAAGGTGTGGTGGATAATATCTTTCGTCTGCGCAAATGTCGGGGAGACCATGGCTAAACACACTACTACCACAGCTACCTTTGCAAAGTTATGACCATTCATGATTATCTCCGTTGCCAAAAAGAAATTACATTACAGGTTGCGATACGAGATGAGCATTAACTACGTTTCACAGACTGATTATGCGCGCTTAAACTTTTTGTCGATATCCAAAAACGGAATTGTAACCACTATGGGCCGTCCATGCGGGCAGACATAGGGATTCACCGTATCCGCGAGCTGGCTGATAAGACCCTGCATCTCTTCTATCGTAAGCGGATCGCCAGCTTTGACGGCCATTTTGCAAGCATTTGTGATAGTTACGTGGTCCTTCTGGACAATCAGTCTGCGGGAGACGCTCTGGTAAACCAGTTCGTCAACAATATCCTTCAGCAACTCTTCATATCCGCGTTTTCGACTATACGCGGGCACGGCACGGACCAGAAAGGCGTCTTTCCCAAAACTCTCGAGTTCCCAGCCAGCTGATGCAAAATCTGCCAGTCTTAGACTAACTAAAGATGCCTCTGAAGGTCCGAGCGTAAGCGAAAACGGCACAGCAAGACGCTGGACCGGAATTCCATTTTCCGTGCTTTTCACAGTTAGTCGCTCATAAAGTACTCTCTCGTGAGCAACATGTTGGTCAATTACTGCGATACCCTCATCTGTGACGGCAATGATATATGTATTCTTTACTTGTCCAAGTACACGATAACCTCGGAGTTGTTCAGCAAATGGTTTGTATTCTGAGCTGAATTCCTGATTGTTCTGCACATCTACTGGCGTCAAGGATTCCAGTTCTGAATCGACAGAAATCGCTGGCAGTGCGCTGTTAGTTGAAGATTGAGGAGAAGTATCGACAGGCGATATCGGTCTAAAAAGTTCTGTGGCGGCGCGGGCCAATGCCTGAAAGTCCTGAGTGAAAAAGGAGCCTTGATTGGTGGCTGACTGCCTCTGGAATTCCGTGGTCTGTTCCAACGAGTTCGTCGAGAATTGAATGGTTGGCAAAATGCCAAACTTTAGTAGTGCCTCTTTAACAGAAGAACTTACAGCATGGTGCACGGATGCATCGTGCGTGAATTTTACTTCGGTTTTCGCTGGGTGCACGTTCACATCTACCATATCGGGCGCAATATTTACGAAGATCGCCGCGATTGGATAGCGACTGTCAGGCGTAAGATTTCGGACTGCGTCCTCAAGGGCATGTCCTAACAGACGGCTTTTAATGGGTCTCCCATTGACATAGAATAGTTCGTGGGATCGTCCAGGTCGAGAGAGATCGGGTGGACAGATATACCCGCTAATTTGAATTGTAGGACCGCCCTGAGTTATTGGCACCAATTTCCGGGCAATCTCTCTGCCCCATACCGCAGTGAGTGCCGCGAGTGGATCGCCTGTACCGGCAGTTCGCAATCTCGTATGGCTATTTTCCTGAACGACAAATGCTATGGAAGGATTCGCTATTGCAAGGTTGCCTACTACATCCAAAATTCTGCCCAATTCGGCTGCATTCGATTTGAGGAATTTTAACCGTGCCGGTGTGTTATAGAACAGGTCTTCGACGATGATGCTGGTTCCATCACGACAGACTTTGGGTTCTACCGAGACAATGGTGCCCCCATCGACATCTATTTGAACCCCTATCTCTTCGTCGGCAGGTTTACTTATAAGAGTGAAACGGGATACGGATGCAATACTGGGGACTGCCTCACCCCGAAAACCCAGTGTATGAATGTTGAATAGATCGTCTGCAGAGGATATCTTTGACGTCGCATGGCGCTGAAGCGCCAGAACTGCGTCCTCTGAGCCCATTCCAATACCATTATCAACTACCTCGATTCGGCGTTTGCCTGCCTCCTCGAGCAGAATAGTTATTTCAGTAGCCCCTGCGTCGATAGCATTTTCGACGAGTTCCTTGACGGCAGATGCGGGGCGTTCAACGACTTCGCCCGCAGCGATTCTGTTTGCGGTAACGTCGTCTAGGAGGTTGATCCTATTTGCCATCGGTTTCCGCTATTGTTCGAAGTATTGCGCGTGCCGGAGAGGCTTCGGCCCCTTGTATTTTCAGAGGGAGAACCGTCAATTCGTACCTGCTGGGTTCCACATCACTTAGATTCAGGCATTCGATTATGGGAATACCGGCGGGAAGCAAAATATGGTGGACTGGTTCGCCAACTTCGAAATCATCCACCGAAAAGGCATCAATTCCAACAGCATTGGCATTAAGGCTGACAAGCATCTTAGCGGCGTCTGGAGTTAGGTATGCATAAGCAGCGGGTTTTTTCTCTCCGCGCACCAATAGGTCTGAGCCCAATGTTTTGAAAAGGACTCTATCACCAAGCTGAACACTTGTTAAATCGCTTGCTTCAATATTGCGTCGACCGCTCACTTCAATGACGCAACAATTTCCACAGAGGCGGGACAATGACAATTGATCGATTGTGATTCCATCACCGGCGAAGTGATTCGGGCTATCAACGTGCGTGCCAAAATGACAATCGATTTCGAAAGAGCTGCAATTCGCTGGAGCGCCTTTTGCTATCTCCATTTGAATGTTGCGCTTCAGAGGGACCTTGCCGGGATAGCTTGCGGTATCGGGAGT
>CAISOI010000442.1 GCA_903886985.1 uncultured Chthonomonas sp. | reverse complement strand
CTTCTTATGCCAAGACTTTTTGGAATTGAAACAGAATATGGGATTGCGGTTGAAGGTCGTGGTGCCGGAGACCTTATCGAAGAGAGTATCGCTTTGGTTCGATCTTATGCAGGTAACTATGCAAAAGGTTGGAACTATCGGGGTGAAGACTCTCGGCGGGATATGCGTGGTTTTGTTGCAGATCGCCTCTCGGTCAACCCGGACGACGCGCAGTTTGATATTCCGGGAAAGTCATACGGGAGCGTCTCTGAAGAACGGAGTGACCGTATTCTCGGGAACGGTGCTAGACTTTACAACGACCATGGGCACCCGGAATACAGCACTCCAGAATGTTTAGATCTTAAGTCTCTTGTTGCCCACGATCGTGCAGGGGAAAGGATAGTCTGGGACTGTGCGCAGGCGAGAATGGACGATATTCGTCGTCCAATTTCGATTTACAAGAACAATACCGACTTTCATGGCTCCAGTTATGGCACTCATGAATGCGTCTTAATGAATCGCAATGTGCCCACCCAAGATCTTATTCGTGGATTAATGCCTTTTCTAGTTACACGGCAGATATTTGCTGGCGCGGGTAAAGTGGGAGTGGAAGTAGATCGAGGAGAGCCCATCTTTCAACTCTCCCAGCGAGCAGATTTTTTCAGTGTCGAGGCGAGCGTAGACACTCTTCATAACAGGCCAATTGTCAATACGCGAGATGAGCCACACGCCACGCCTTCGAAATATAGAAGGCTGCACGTGATCGTAGGTGATGCCAATATGAGTGAGTGGGCGACGGCGATGAAGGTCGGTACCTTGTCGCTGGTAGTTCAATTGCTTGAGACCGGATGGATGCCCGGCTTTGACCTTAAGAACCCGGTCACGACTTTGAAATCAATTTCGCGAGATCAGACATTTAAGTGGTTGTGTCATCAGACCGATGGTTACTCGATGTCTGCCATTGAAGTTCAGAGACGATATCTATCTGCCGCAAGAGAGTATTTGACCGAGATTAATGAAGACACAAACTGGGTCATCAATGAGTGGGATACGATTTTAAATGATCTAGCTGTAGACCATGAGTTGGTTGTAGACCGGGTGGATTGGGCAGCTAAGCGTAGGTTGCTACAACAATTCATGGCGAGTGAATCGATGACCTGGAAGGATCCGATTATGCAGAGTCTTGACTTAGCATATCACGATGTTGATCCTGAGACGGGGCTGTACCTTGGATTGGAGCAGGCAGGGGAGATGCGCCGAGTAGTTTCAGATGCCAGGGTCGATGCTGCAATACACAATGCACCTGCTGAGACTCGGGCATTTCTACGCGGCCAATTTGTAAAAAAATTTGGGGCAGCAATTAAGTCGATTAGTTGGAATGGTGTAATGTTTGAATTTGGCGGAGAGGATATGGTCTTTGATATGAATCCGCTTGTTGAAGAGAACGTGCGTATTTTGAACTGTGAATTTGCTGGTGTTTCCTCCCTCGCGGAAGCTGTAGCGTGTATAAACCATAAATCGGAGAATGTCGCCAATTGAGCGAAGATTCAACAGAGTTGCGCCCATTGTCGGAAATTGAGTTTAAGTGTCCCTTTTGTCAGGCTCGAAACAAAGCAAATCTAATTTCAAGAGTTTATCTGAATGACGGATCGAGTGCCAAGACAAGGATTTTAGACGGTTCTTTACTGGAGTTGACATGCTGGCACTGCAATGAGAGTGCCCCGTTTGAATATAGCGTGCAGGCCGTGGACACCGATCGGAAATACTCGCTTTGGTTGGACCCAGCTGGAGACCCACTGGCTCTCGGCAAAAACGTTTGGAATGGTATTGATTCCGCATATGACTTACGCAGAGTGACCGACAGTAATACTCTGAACGAATTGGCACAGATATGGGCGAGCGGACTTGATGACGCCGCGATGCTTTTGTTAAAGCATATGCTTGCTGCGCGTGTGTTGCAGGATACTGGAAAAGCGCCATTAGTTTGCGCTTATGCGGGGCGCATTCAAGAAAATGATGCCGATTTGATGGAATACGTCATTTATAGTTCCGAAGAAGCTGATCCAGAAGCAATAACCACACCTTTTTCGGCGTATGAAACATTAGTAGAGGCAGCGACGACCGCCAGACAGAATCTCTTTTCAAAAGGTCAATGGGTCGACTGGGACGATGAGACTGCAAGAAATCTTTGGACTGCCGTACAAGGGCAGTCAATTTAGGCGAGTTGGTAGCTCGGCGAAATATGAGTGTAGTATTTCGCCACTTAACAGGAGAGAAATCATGATAATAAACGGGGAAGAGAGAGTTACTCGGCCGATGCCCGCGTCGCCGGAACGAAAATCGGGGGATGATGGCGGTCCTAGCAAGCCCGATGTTAAACGACCGGATACGAGCGACTTGCTGAAACGTATGAAGCGCGTCGATCCTGAAGCAGCCCGCAAGTATCGTCAGCGCAGTGGAGAATAATTGTTGAGTAATGATCTAACGACTCTCCTTCGGGAGCATAATCTGGGAGGGGAGCCTGCCGTCCTTCCTCCTACCGTATCCTTTGGATCCATAACGAGTGGTGATATTGGAATACATGGGACGACCGTAATTGCCGTCAAATTTAATGGCGGTGTCATCAACGTCGGTGATCGACGGGCGACAGCTAACTTTGCCATCATGTACGACAAGGCAGAGAAGGTTTTGCCGATTGACGATCTAACTCTTCTAGCAATTTCGGGCTCTTTTGCGCGCGCTCTAGAAGTTGTGCGCTATCTAAAGACGCAATTCAAATATTTTGAACGAAGTCAGTTACAGCCTATGAGTCTTGATGGCAAGCTCTCAGAATTGGCGCGTGTGATCGCTGCCGGAGTGCCTGCCGCTTTGCAGGGAATTGGCGGAGTCTTGCCGATTTTGAGCACGTTTGACCCAACTATTAACGAAGGACGCATATTCTTTTATGATGGAATGGGTGCGAGATTTGAGAGCACTGAATTCGGTGCAGCCGGGTCTGGTTCCACTCAAATTCGCGGTGTCTTTGAATACATTGTTAAGACAAAAGGACCGTTCCACTTAATGTCGCGGGAAGATGCCCTTCGTGAAGCGCTCTTCCTTTTAGATATTGCGGCGGACCTCGATGCGGCAACGGGGGGTTGGTCCAAGCACCTGCCGCTGGCAAAGACCATTACAGCAGATGGCATAGCGGATGTTACGAAGGATGAGCTTCAAGCCATTGTCGAGGATATAGATCGGCTGCATAATCGTTAATTCTTCGTAGGATATTAGGAATTCAAAAGGTAAATCATGGTTTTTAACCCATTTGACTATAACGAAGCCAACCGCCACCGACGCGATTCGGTCGAGGATCGGTTGCGTGAAGGCAGTCCGGTTGTTGGTGTGAGTTTTGACAAAGGTCTCATAATACTGACTGTTCGACGATCCCAACGGAAAGTGTTCGAGATTTACGATCGAATCATCTATTCCGCGATTGGAAATCAATCAGATGTCGAGGCAATCCGTGTCGGGGCAATTGACGTTGCGCATAAAGAGGGATTTGACCGAAGTCCCGATGATGTGACGACGCATCGACTGGTCAGTTTTTCTCTCAGTCCGCCGCTCAAGCGAATTTTTGGGGACACATTTAATGCGCAACCTGCCGTTATTCGTGCGATGTTTGGGGAACTTGGCAAAACCCCGGAGCAGGATGTATTTTACGTCCTGAACTACGACGGTGAATTTTCGCAATCCCATGGATTTGCTGTTGTTGGAGGAACTCAGGAGGCGGAAGACAAGATGTCACTCTCGCTGATGGGTGTATCCGGCAAGACCACTTTCAACCACGCACTTGAAAGGGCACTACAGGCATGGGCTGCAGGATCTGTTGAATCCAGACGTAAATCTCCCTCAGGGGATGACGAATATGCTTCTGAAGACGAAGACGCATTGGCTAAACGGGTGCTTCGAGACGAACTTAAGCAAGGTATTGTCGAGGTTGGCGTTTTGGATAGGGATACAAATCGGGAAAGTAAGTTTCGACTGCTCGGTACGGTAGACCTCGAAGGGCTGTTGAGCTCTTACAAACAGGAGTAAGTGTGGAACAGCGTATCTTTGGAATTGAAACTGAATTTGGCTGTATGGTTCGGGACACTGAAATTGGTACAGCCGAAGAAGTGGTCGAAGCTGTCAAAAATTACGCCTTTGAGGAGAAAAAACTCGGTGTAATAGATCTTCATGCCAGAGATTATGCTTTCGAACCGGCGGGAGCCGGAGGGTTCTTGCGCAATGGCGGTAGGTTGTATGTAGATGCAGTCGGAGACCATGAAGAGTATGCGACTCCTGAGTGTTCCAGCTTAAAGGACATCGTTGCACACAACCGGGCTGGCAAAGCGATTCTACAATCGATACTTAATGAATTGGATTGTGCCGAACATATCAGTTTTCATAATAATGCCATCGATCATTTTGGTGGGCATACGTTTGGCTGCCATGAAAACTATCTTGTTCAAGTGGAGGACCGGTTTTTTACGGACGCACTCAGTTACCTTTTACCGTTCCTTGTAACCCGTCAGATTTATGCTGGCATAGGAAGAGTTGGAGGACACCGGCTTACTCGACCCTCCAGCAAGCAGAACATTTTGAACCTGACCGAACATGAAGTGGACTACGTTTGGGTTAGCAACTTTTATGGAGTGGAGATCGACAAGTCTGTTGATTTTCAACTTTCCCAAAGAGCGGACCATATTGTAAAAACAGTCTCCTCACGTGTGAGGTTTAACCGCGCGATAATCAATCCCAAATGGGACAGCTATTACACATACTCGAACCTTCATCGCCTGCATATTCTTTTTGGAGAATGCAATGTGAGTGAATATGCTGAGATGCTCAAGGTTGGTACAACTAGTGTTGTTTTGGACCTTATTGAAGAAGGTGTTGTACCACAAGGTCTTCAGATCGCTGATCCATTGGAGGCACTTCGTACGGTT
>CAISOI010000441.1 GCA_903886985.1 uncultured Chthonomonas sp. | reverse complement strand
CATACCGTCTACCCACTTGTACATAAACCGCTGAAATCTGAATTTTTTGAGATAGTCTTCGAGTGACGTGCCTTCAATATTTGGAGGCAGCGCAAACACATTTTCCAATGGAAATCGAACGATCATCGGAAATGGTATTTGTTGGGATAAGTCTTCGAAAGGAGTTGATACATGATTGATCCATAAATTAGGTACCACTTTGTTGGGCTTGTCAGTTTGAATATTAACGGCATTTTGCTTCGTGCGATCTTGCAACACAGATGAAGGGATATTGTTCAGTTTGGTCGCTTCCAACTTGCTGGCGCGAGTCTCCCCTTCAAACAGCCACAAGTTTTTGAGGTACTCCCAATACGCGTCGACTCTTTTTGGAGCTCCACCAAAAACCGGCATCGCTGAATTCGAACTAAATCCATATATTTGGAGGGAAGGCAACCCATTCCCTTCAGTGCTCTTTACTTCAATTTTGGAAACAACTCTGTCGGAAATATCGGTTCCAGGATACATCTTTAAAAGGCTTTCGAAACTGACTTTCTTGAAATAGTCCTGCAACCTTTGATTGAACTTGCTTAGTGGTATCGTGACGGACATGTTATTCAACAACACATCTGACTTATCTTGGTCCGAAAGTACATCTCTAAATATTTCAGCAGCAGCCCAGATATGATCCATAGTTAATGCTGTGTTTTTCTCCAACTCAGCTCCGCCTTCCATCCCGTACATTTCCATGAGGACAGAGTTCTTTTCCGACGTTGTGCCATCGACTACTGACGCGATCTTATTTATATCGGCAATTAACTTTGCCATAATGTCAGACTTGATTTTGCTTCGTAGATTGCGCGCGTACTGCGGTTGAGTAAGGACGTATTCGAAGTTGGGTTTGGCACCATAGCGGACCCACCTCCATGGACTTGGTCTATAGCTCATTGCAGACCATAATCCGTTCATAATGCGAGATACCTGGGTGTCATTTGCCGAGACAAGAACTTCTTCATCACCAGATCCGTCGTCTTTACCACACTGGATTTTGATACCGCTTTGAATAGACATCGAAGTCACAAACGATCTGATCCTCATCCTTCCAGTTAACACGGTTATAGACTTCTTAAGGCGAGGATCGTCTTTTACCCACGTTTGGGGTACGCCGTAATTACTGATGTGCGGGTAATCGTCTGCTTGAACCAGTGCCGTATGATACACCATCAACACGACTATCGCAGATACACTAAAGAGATTAATTCGAGATTGATTTTGCATTGGGACCTCTATATAAAGTGGAGCCTGGATATCGTATCGAAATGCTGATACCAGGCTCTATAGAACGGATATATCAACGATTCAGCTTAGGTGTCACCGCCACCACCACCGCCCGCAACGCCCCGAACATAAAAAGTGCCGTCTTGTTCATCACCTGAACTGTATGTATATGCGTTTATCTGGTCCATCTTTGCATAAGCCGTCCATACAGTAAGCCCCACGGCCACAGCCCCTAAGCTGCTATTGGCTGATGGAAGCCCTACCGTGGAAGCAACGCCGTTACCACTTGCATCTGTTGCAAAACTGAACAGAACACTCGTTGCAGATACGTTTCCACTAACAGCACCGTATACACCGTAACTATAATTGACACTGCACGTATAGGTGGTGCTTGGTGTCAAGGAATATCCTTCTACCATGAAAGATGCATCTACGGTCATTATCATAGTTACGCCGGCTGGACCCTCATACGGCGTTGTGGATGACGTCGGGCTAATAAGCGTAGCATAACAAAAGATCTGAGAGTGAGACACGGTATTACAACCGACAAGCAATACTAAAGCTGTAAACAAATACTTAAGCATTTTCATCTCTTTGCTCCTATAAAGGTGAAACCTAAAAGTTAGATTTAAATCACTTTGTTTGAACTCAAGCCCATGATTCATTGGGACTTACGTGTGGTCTGCAGAGTTGAAGGAAGAGAAAGACCAGAACAATAATCTGGAGGCTTAATGTGAAATCGACAAACATATAACAAATGGAGAAATAAGTGCAGTCCATTTACAAACGAAAGAGGGGGGGGCACTTGTCTTCTAAAATTACGCACAAAGATAAGCAATACCTTGGCCGCATTCCAGAAGGTAATTGTAGAACAAGTATACTTAGATTGTGCGGGGGACATTCGCATCAGATTAGTTCCCATTCGGGTCAACATACAAATTACATAATACTATTGACGAGAATATACCAATATGTGTAAAGAGTCAATATCTATGAACACAAATTTGATATTTTTTTCAACAAGCTGACTGCCGCGAGATCAGATACTGTCGTGAACCTCGATTCGCTGCAATCAAATAAATTCGGCCACGGCTTGCGCCTCACTCGATCGTCTTCAAATTGAATAAAGTCAAAACATATCATGTTTACGCAATACATTGTTCGCTCTCAATCCTATCTATCAGTTGTGGCGGAGGCGAAACAGATTACTCTTGACTGTATATCATACATCAGACGAAAAAACGATGCACAAATTATACATTCGTGCATCGTTCTTAACTCCAAATTACAATCCCCCCAATTACGGTGGGGCTGGCGCCCTCATCCCGCCTGCTGGCGACCCACTACCCGGCAGTGCCATTCCTGATCCCAAATTATTTCCGGATGCAGAGGACTGACCCGATTGTGGCAGTGTGACCGGAGTTGGATTGTCCTTGGAAATTCCACCTGAACCCATTGGAATGGGCGGCGGTGCTGGATATTGCGATTTCGTATACATCATAAAGAATAATCCACCGACCACCAGCAGCGTCAAGGCTACCATACCAATTAACTGCCCAGTTGATACGTTCTGTTTCACTTGTCGTCTCCTTCTGATTTGATTGCTGTTGATCCCTCAGTCAAAACATAGTTCTTCCCTGCTTGCAACTCCTTAAAAACAACTGTCTCTCCCGGTTTACCGCCGCTTCCCGGCCACCGGACCTTAATTTCACTTACCACCTTATCCACTCCAATCCCAAAATGGACTCGCAGATCACTCTGAGAAAGATAGCTCCCGCTTCCAACTTCGCGATATTTCTTGCCCGAATTTGTGGTTATCTCAACACGAGCCCCTATCGCGCTTCTATTCGCCTTGGTTCCCACAAGCTTAAAACCAATCCAATTATTATTATTGGCGGATTGATTGCGAATTAGTCGCAAGGGCCCCTTGTTGTTGCTGACCAGAATATCCAGTTTGCCATCATTATTGAAATCCCCAACGGCAAGCCCTCGACCCACGAACTTCTGCGCAAAAGAGGGTCCCGAATTGCCACCAACCT
>CAISOI010000440.1 GCA_903886985.1 uncultured Chthonomonas sp. | reverse complement strand
GATCTTGTGTGTGCGTGTGTGTGTGTGTGGCTGTGTGTGTGTGTGTGTGTGTGTGTGTGTGTGTGTGTGCAGAAATACCCGTTCTTAAGGTGCTGGAAATTGTAAGATCGTCAGATGGTTGTTTTGCAACGAGTGAGGTGATGTGAATGATTCGTCCCCAGCCTTTTTCCTGCATAGTGGGTATCGCAAGGCGACAGAGCCGAACTACGTTCATCAATGTAGATTGGACGCCTGACTCCCACTGTTCATCCGAAAGGTCCATAAATCTTGCCGCAGGAGGTCCACCTGTATTGGTCACAATGATATCAACCGTACCAAAACGGTCCACGGTTCGTTTATACCAATTCTCAATGTCCTCAGCCTTGGAGACGTCGGCAACTGTTGCCATAACATCATTGGGGCCAATAATTCCTTCGAGATCATGTTTGGCGAGGTCCAATGATTCTTGCGTGCGACCACAGATCGATACTCTGCATCCCTCTTCCGCAAGCCCCAGTGCAACAGCTTTACCAATACCTTTGCTGGCAGCGGCAACCATCGCCACCCTGCCAGAAATTCCCAGTTCCATTTTAAATCCTTTTCAAGTAAAGCCGTAGATTACATTGTCTTTCGCATCATTGGCATGTTGTCATACTCTCTGTCGATCTTAGCAGCGAGGATAAAGTCACTCAAAGAGAGACCGTCTATTTTGTGTGTCCACAAAAACACACTCAGTTCACCCCATCGAATATATAGATCAGGATGATGTCCCGATTTCTCTGCCACTGCTGCAATCAGATTGGCGTAGAACATGGCGTTGTCAAAATTGCTAAAGAGATAAGTCTTCACCAACATCTTCTCTTCTTCCACAATCCATCCATCAATTTGTTCCAGATACGGCTTGTACTCGTCTGGTGTAAATCTCGGATTGTTACTCTGACAAGGAATACATTCCTGCTCTTCTAACGCCAAAAGTGCCTCTGACTTGCTTTCCATTTTCAACTCCAATTAAGCATTTAACAACTACGTTTCGGTTACTAATAGGATGCCATAAACTTCTACACTTCACTCATACTTATTTTGACGTTCTCACAATTACTACTTTTTCCTCCATATCTGTAACATTCAAGAGGAGATAGACCCATATTACGTGAAATTCTAAGTTGACTCTTCACTGAACCTATTCCAAGGGGGCACCCGTTGTCAGGCAATTTTCGGATGGTACTACTGTCGTTGCTACTCACTTCCGTAATCTCAAAATGCATTGCCCAACGTCCTGAGAGCCTACCTGACCTCGACGTCACATATATTGAACGCACTCCACGTTATCCGGGATACCTGCCCTCCTATGATGTTAAAGGGATGGAGGGAGTTCCGATCCTCTTGAATGAAAAAACGAGGCGGCCGCTCTCCGCCGGCGAAGCAAAACATATGAAACGCAATCCCGCCGAGGGTGAAACAGTGACTTTCACTGCACACACCGTCAACAAGGGACTTGTACCCTCAGGACCCTTTGAATATCTGTGGCTATTGGACGGCAAGACCATCGCTTCAGGCAAAATTGGAGATTCCCTACCGGTGGGCAAAGAAGCAACCGTCCAACTAAAATGGAAATGGCAAACTGGTCGCCATACCATAAAGTTCATTGCGGATCCTCTTTTCAAAATCCGTGACCTCACACTTACAAACAACTCTCGCGAAGACGCGATAGACGCGTGGTCGCTCATTTTTGCGGTCGACCGCAACGTCTATGATGCATTTAACAAATTGCGCAACATAGTAGGCACCAGAAGTTTCGAAGATTGGGCACAGTGGCACATCGACCGAATGAACAATCTGTTTGCCACGAGCCCCGGAGTTTCCATGTCGACTTCATCCAATCCCATCCGACCAGCCGTAAGGTGTGATGGGGTTGTTGTTGTGGATAACATCGATCAAGCATGGGAGAAGACACTTGGTACGGGCATAGCACCCCTAAAGGCGGGATACGACGGAGCATGGTCTTTTGGTCCTCGCGAGAATTACGCAGAATGGGCTGGAAATGCAGACTGGGGATTGATTCACGAATGGGGACACCAATTAGGTCTAACAGACGAATACGCCCTCGACCGTCCCGGCTTCGAAAATTTTGTGCCGAATGAGGATGGTTTTCCGCTATTGGTGGGCCACCGCTCGAGTCAAGCGGGTTATATGATGCATGGTCACGGTCCGACACTCTTTTCGCCGTTAACAGAACAAGCACTGATCTATCAGGTAGGCAGACGGAGAGGCTTTTACGGGGACTATTACTTCGTAATGCCGAAGATTTCCAAACTTCGCATCCATGACAATACGGGAAAGCCTCTGGCCAAAACCATGATTGAAATCTGGCAAGATCATGATGGCAGGTTTGACGGAAAACCTCTGACTAGTGGATCGACTGACAGCAGAGGTTTAATCACCCTTCCAAACCGACCTGCACCCCACATTAAGACGGATCAGGGTTTCGAGCAGATCGATAATCCATTTGGGAAAATCAATGTCGTAGGTGCGGGTGACACACTCCTGCTTAAATTGAAATCGGGGGGCTCCACCGAATACAGATTTATGGACATTGCTGAGTTCAACATTGCTAGGTTCCTAGACCACAGTGACGTTCACATTTTTGATATTCCAACGCACTTCGCTCCCGCGAATGCATTGCAAGCACCAAAGGGATTGGTTTCAAACGAAGTGGGAGACAAGCTGTCCCTCACTTGGAATTCGATGAAGCCCGGAATTACTTATGAAATACTCGAAGCCGGTAGGGATGACTTTGATTTTGTTCCGATTGGAACATCTATTGCGAACCGTTTTGAAACGCAGTTAGAATTCGGAAATGTTTCGAGGTATGCCGTCCGCGCGATTGACAATGCTCGACGCAAAAGCAGCCTGAGCAAAACCGTAGTCTCCATACCTTTAAAAGAGCCGTGGGGAATTGTTGTTCGCAATGATGGTTCTGTAATGGTGCGTGATTCGGGATACGGCCAGAATGTCTGGCTGGACAAAAATCTGCAAACTATCGGTCTAGCGGGATCATTTCACTATCACTTTGAAGGCTCCTATGACTTTGCAATGGATAGTACGGGCAAAACTTACAACGCTAAATGGGGAGATGGCTACAGTCCGAAGCAGGGTTTTAAAGTCCAAGACTCCAACCTGAAAGAGCTTTTTACTTACATGGAAACTCCCGGCAGAGAACCTGGGCATTTTAGCGGTCCCATGGGTATCGGAGTTAGTAAGAAAGGCCATATCTACGTTGCGGATACAGGCAATCATCGTATTCAGGAATTCTCAAATGATGGTAAGTTTGTTCAAGTCATTGGAGTGGGAGAATTAAGACTGCCAATGAAGACTGCTTTCGACAGCAAGGGGCGGCTCTACGTTGCGGATTCCGGTTTCAACCGAATTGCAGTTTACGAGCAACAACCTAACCAAAGCTGGAAGTTTATCAAATCGCTGATGGACGGCATTAAAGAGCCCTGTTATGTCATGGTTGACGCAAATGACCGCGTGTTTGTCAGCACGAATAGGGTTGCGGGAGTCTATATGTTTGGACCCAACGACAAGATTGCTTGGACCTATAAATCGCCCAATAATGACCCCGTCGCAAGTCCACGTGGACTCGCAATGAACCGTAGTGGTAAGTTGCTCATTGTTGATGCAGCCGCCCGCAGAATAGTTGTCGCAGAACCACCAAAACCTTAGGAGAATACAACGTGTACATCAATCGCGCACATACGACCGTTTTAATACTTACCGCTGCCATGGTCTCTTTCAGAGTCATTGCTCAGGCACCCGAGAAGCCTGCAGCCTCTCAATCTGCGAAAAAGCATGACAAAACTCAGGCAGAAGTTGCTTCGAAGGCATCATTTGCGACCGTTAAACCGGAGAGCCCGGAAGTAAAAAAGGCGATCGATGCAAAAAAGCTGGATGTAGCATTCAAACTTATTGGTAAGCCGGGTGCGTTCAAAGGGACAGTGGATAAAGCATACGCTCCTAAAAGCAATTCACTCGTGATTTTGGACTTTGACAAAGACTACAAATCGGCACTAACCGCCGTTGTGAAAGCCGAAAACTTTTCCAAAATTCCTGATCTGAAGACGCTGGAAGGGAAAGCCGTGGTTGTTACGGGAACATTTATTGAGTATCAAGGCAAAGCCCAAATCGAAATCAGCAAACTTGATCAGATCAAGTTTATCAAATAGTACTTTCTATAAGAGTTCGTTCATCACACGGGTGACCCGCATAACAAGGTCATCCAATGAAACTGCCAGTGGCTTCGAGTCGACGCCCGCGAGTTCAAAGTGACCATGTGTTTGAGTTACTGGTATCAGAATCTTGCGGGCATTCGATAGTGCAACCGCCGCCGCCATACCTGGGGTGATTTCCCCTAAAAGTGAATGAGGAATCGCAATTCCAATAGGTCCCAGAATGAGATCTGCGCGAGGCACATTCACAAGTATCGCGTTCTCTCCTGTGGCGCCAATAGCTGCTCCAGCCTTCATCATGGCAGCTGTTGCAATGGCGTTTGCCCCAAGCGCTATAATCTCGACTGTGGGGCCACCTAGATGCCTGATGCGAGAAATAATCTGCGAACCTAGTCCGCCACCCATACCATCTAAAACAATTATGCGCAAAGATTTTCTCCGGAGAACCAGCTGAACTTCAACCTATTGTGACAGCAAGATCAAGAATTTTGTGACGAAGTGGTACGAGAAGAAAATACTAGATGTGGAACAGCATAAGCTACATCGAGGTAGCCCGGCGACATCGCTAAATGCCTACTTGCTCATAAAAGACAGCATGGCTAGAAAAGCCAATGCGATCAACGAAACCGCAGCGACTGAGCGCATCCGTTCAACAATCGAGCCTTCGCATGATTCACACGCAAGACCCTTTTTCTTTTCAGGATGACCACAATGGCTGCAGTGGCGAACAGATACCATACGTTCCCCCCCCGCGCAGCGATTTGATTTATTATCGCACAAGTGTGTGAAATATGTAACACTTCGGTTAAAATTCCATTAAATATTTTCGGGGCTCATTTAGAGCCCGGGCCAGAGACCCTCTTTTTGAAGCAATTCACCAACCCATCGCACGGAAAGACCCATAACATTAAAGTAGTCTCCATGTATTTCGAGCACAAATGGTGCTGCACCCCCTTGAATTCCGTACCCACCCGCCTTATCAAAAGGTTCTCCAGATTCAATATATTTTTCAATTGTTTGAGAAGATAAATCGCGAAAAACTACATCAGTGACGATCGCTTCAGAGAAACATTCCCCGCGCTCATGTCCATTAAAGAGCAGTGTATGACCCGTGAAGACCTGATGGGTCCTTCCCGACAGCATCCGTAACATCTCTGTTGCTTCCGAAGTGTTGGCAGGTTTGTTAAGGATCAAAAAATTTTCGGATGTGTCACTTTTGAAAGCGACCACCGTGTCCGCAGCAATGACGATAGTCTCGTGAGATGCTGTACCTAACATTTCAACAGCCGTTTTAGCTTTGCGTTCGGCAAGGGTCACAACAATTTCCGAAGGATGCAGTCCTTCTTCATATGATTCGTCAGCTTCAGTTACTAATGTCTCAAATGGCAAGCCGAGTAGGGACAGCAACTCCATTCGACGAGGAGAACCTGATGCAAGAACAACCCGGGGAAAGCTAGAATGTAATGTGGTAGAGTACATGACACAAACCCTTGTTTATAGATATTTTGGAGCATCCCACTAAATGAAATGGCTCGCCCCCCTACTAATATTCATTCCCATCAGCATCGGGGCATACCTAACACATCAGAATGAAGTACTGGTGTTTATCTTTGCCTGTTTAGCAATAGTACCGCTTGCTGGATATATTGGAACGGCAACAGAAGAGCTTGCTAAATACCTCGGTGCCTCCATCGGCGGATTGCTGAACGCGACCTTTGGTAACGCAACCGAACTTATAGTTACAATTCAAGCTGTTCGAGCAGGTGAGCTCGACCTCGTTCGGGCATCTATTGCTGGATCCATTATTGGAAACATTCTCCTGGTGTTAGGGTTGTCACTATTCATAGGTGGGCTCAAATTTAAGAAACAGACATTCAGTAAGGAGGTTGCTGGGGCTCACACGGTTATGCTCATTCTTGCAGTGG
>CAISOI010000439.1 GCA_903886985.1 uncultured Chthonomonas sp. | reverse complement strand
TGACCTGCTTGATCTGCCTTGCCATGTTCATATACCCAAACGTCCGCTGCTACAACCATTCGTGCTCGTTTTCTGGCATCTACTGAGGCAGCAGGGGTTTCGTCTCCCCCCATTCTGGTTTTCACCTCAACAAAGTGATATACGCCATCCTTTTCACCAATAATGTCGAGCTCTCCCCCATTACAGCGAAATCTGCGGTCAAGTATCGACATTCCTTGCTTAGCCAGGAAGCTGCAGGCAATAGCTTCACCATGTTCCCCGATTGTCTGTACGGTCATGTCTAGAGAAAGCGACATTTGATCGCTATTTGGATTTGGAACGGTTAGGAGGCGCGCAACCGGCGCAAAGGATTTGCGATGAATTGGGCAGGGGCCATACTTCTCCAACAACTCGAAGTGAATGGGAGTTGGATATCCTTTGTGAAGATCAAAGCGATACTCGGGATATTGCTCGTGGTAACCGTCCATCATCCGATCGCGAGTAACTTTCGCAATTATGGATGCGGCGGCAATGGACTTCGATTTGCTGTCTCCTTTGACAATTGCTTTTTGGAGAACGGGAAATGGATGTACAGGGAGACCATCTATAAGAACGAAGTCGACCGGTATGGCTAGATCAGCATGTGCTTCCCGCATCGCTTGGTGAGTGGCACGAAGTATATTAAGTATATCGATACGCTCAGGATCACAAACTCCAACGCCGATGGATATGGCAGCTTCTTTGACCATTTCAAATGCGACATCTCTTTGTTCCGACTTAAGTTTCTTGGAGTCGTTGACACCCGGCAAATCAATCTCAAACGGCAACTGAACACACGCAGCAACAACTGGTCCTGCCAACGGCCCTCTACCTGCTTCATCAATTCCTGCGATCGAGCGAATTCCGCGTGAAAGTTGAAAACGCTCTTCCGCCCACATATCAATCGACACAGTCTTAGCAGACAAAGGTGAATTCCCTCCGGGGATTGGTCACCGCATAAGTCCTATTCTGGTAAACGGCCAAAAACGGAATGCCGCCACGCCAACGAATCTGTCTCGGGACACGACTCCCCAATATCGACTGTCATTGCTGTGATTTCGGTTGTCCCCCATCATGAAATATTGTCCGGGACCCAGTGTAAACGGTCGTGTTGTGGCGAATGTTGGAGATCCGTCTTCGTTTACATCTGGTTGTGGATATCTCATCGGTTCATTGATGTAAGGCTCAAGTATTGGTAATCCGTTTCGCAATACATAAGTTGTATCACCCTGTCCTGAATGTTGCAAAAAGATGGTATCCCCTGGAACACCTACGACACGCTTGATCAAAGTATTTTCTAATGAGTGTGCATGCTCGAAGTCCGCTGCTTTCGGTGCTTTGAACACCGCAATGTCCCCCTGCTCAGGATTTCGTAAGCGATAGGCAAGTTTGTTTACGAAGAGGTGGTCATGAACCGATTCCAAATAATCGACACCTGTGGTACTGACACCACGATCATGCCCCATTAAGGTCGGCTCCATCGATTCAGAAGGAATGAAATATGCTTGGAATAGAAAGGGCCGAATGATCATAAAGACCAGAGTGCCAGCGGTTAGCAGGGATTCACAGAGTTCGGAAACCGATTTTCCAAAGCTCTCTTTATCACCTCGAACTGCTAAAAGTCTTATCACAGTCAAAAGTAGAAAGATGACAACAAGGTATCCAAAGTTGACGTCCGCTAGCCATTCGCCAGTATCATTCTCATGAGGATTCACTGAGCTGCCCTCACAACTTTCAATGTATCACCCTGATACGGTTAAAGGGCCAAAACAAGACAGATGCCTTGCCGATTATTCGATCACGAGTTACTGGTCCCCAAAATCGGCTGTCCCAACTGTGATTGCGGTTATCACCCATCATGAAGTACTCGTTGGATTTGAGTTTGTAAGGAGTTCCTACTCCGAAATTGGCATCGCTGCGTTGATAACGCTCCATTGGCTCTCTAATATATGGCTCATTCTTCATGACACCGTTGACGTAAACAGCTCCGTCGCGAACTTCAACCATGTCTCCCGGCACACCGATCAAACGCTTGATCAGTATGTTCTCGTGCGTATACCCACCTTCTACGTCGGCTGTCTTTGGAGCACGAAAAACGATAATCTCGCCGCGAGCCGGCGACCAGATATGATAGGTCAATTTGTCCACAAACAGGTGGTCATGTACTGTATCTTGGTAAACATCCCCGGTGGTGGATCGCCCTGCATCATGTCCCATCAATGTGGTTTCCATTGACTCTGTTGGGATATAGAATGCCTGCATCAAGAAGGGGCGTATGATAAGAAACACGAGGATTCCGGCTAAGACAAACGATTCTGAAAGTTCAGCGAGAGATTTCGCCAGAACACTCTTGATAGGTGCGAGGCAAATCCGCAAAACCGTCAACGCAAACGCGGCGACAAGAATATAACCTAAGCTAAGGTTGGCGATGAGTTCGCCGGCTCCGACTTCCTGTTGCATGGGTTCTTATATCTCAGAGGTAGTACGACTGTTATCGAATAATTCGGATTCGGTTAAGTGGCCAGAATATGATGGATGCATTCCCGATAACACGGTCTCGTTTTAAAGGACCCCAAAACCGACCGTCGTTGCTATGATTACGGTTATCTCCCATAACGAACAGCTCATCCGGAGCCAGCTTCAGAGGTTCATTGACAGCGAAACTTTCACGCTCATTCATAGTTATATTAAGCATCGGTTCTTCCAAATGTAAATACGGTTCTTCAATGGCAACTCCATTCCGGAAAACCCTGATCACACCTTTGTCGTCCGGCTTAACTTGAATAGTATCGCCACCAACACCAATCAGGCGTTTAATAAGCACATTCTCAACCCCAGCACCCGTCATGTCGGCACGTTTCGGTGCTTTAAAGACAATTATGTCACCCGGTTTTGGGTTGGAGAAACGTACACCCAACTTATTTACGAAAATGTGATCATTAACGTCGTCGGGATAGTTCTTATTTGTCGCGGAATTATAACCGTGCTTATGCCCCATGAGGGTGGGTTCCATCGATTCTGATGGAATGAAAAATGCCTGTAGGAAGAAGGGGCGTATGATCATGAATACCAATACGCCGGCTATGATCATCGATTCGAGGAGTTCTGCCAGCCACCGCGTGAATGCGGATTTTATTGGAAGAAACACCAAACGAAGAGAGGTCAGCACAAGGGCTGCTGCGACTATATAGCCAATATTAAGGTTGGCTATGACTTCGGTTACGGCGACTTCCTGCGGCATCAGACAAAGCTCCGGTAAATAAGATTGATAAGAAATTCGAAGATGCACGGGCAAAGGTATGTCCCGTGCATCCTATTTAGACCGTGGATCCTATCTGTCGGATCGATCTTCTTTGATACGAGCCTTCTTGCCAACAACCCCACGTAAATAGTAGAGTTTTGCACGTCGAACTTTACCCTTTCGAACAAGTTCAATCTTGTCGATACGAGGAGAGTTCGTTAAAAATGTTCGTTCTACTCCGATCTGATGAGAAATCTTTCGGATCGTAAAACTTGATCGACATAAAGTGCCGGATTTGGCAATAACTACGCCTTCAAAAACCTGAATTCGTTCTTTAGAACCTTCGATAACTTTGGCGTGTACGCGAAGTGTGTCGCCTGGTCGGAATGCGGGAATATCGGTGCGGAGGCCTTCGCGCTCCAGCTCGATGATCACAGTACTCATATATTTCTACTCCTTAAGTGGTCATTCATTGGTCCGTCTGGCGGTCCCTTCGGACACAGATCGGTTCTCAATAACTTCGGCCTACATTTCAGCATCTAACTCTGCAATGAGACGAAGGTCAGTCTTAGAGGGCACAAACTTCGCCCACAAGTCCGGACGGCGTTCCCGCGTCCTTTTAATTTGCTGTTTTCTACGCCACGCATTTATCTTGGCATGATGCCCGGAAAGCAGTATCTCAGGAACATCCCAACCTCGGATAGACTGAGGCTTGGTGTACTGCGGATACTCTAACAGCTCTTCCGAAAAACTATCTTTTAACGTCGCGCCTTCATCTCCGAGGGCTCCCACCTGCAATCGAACAATGGCATCAACCATCATAAGTGCAGGGAGTTCTCCGCCAGTTAAGACAAAATCGCCAATCGAAACTTCATCTGTTACAAGATGCTCACGCACCCGTTCGTCCACGCCCTCATAATGTCCACATAGGATAATCAGCTTATCCTCAGCGGCAAATTCACGCGCCATCTTTTGGTCAAATGTTTTCCCCGCAGGATCTGTTAAAATCACCCTACAGGTGCCGCCTTCTTCCTCAGACGG
>CAISOI010000438.1 GCA_903886985.1 uncultured Chthonomonas sp. | reverse complement strand
GGGGAAGCCTTTACACCAATCTTGAAAACTTTCAAGGAACTCCAAGACCATTTGGGCTTCATGCACGATGCAGACGTTTTGGTACCTGAACTCGAGTCTTTCTTGAAGAAACAACTTAATAGCTCCCTCAAAAAGTCTTTGCCACCCGGCGTGCACCACTTCGATCTGGATGGCGCCTCTGGCATTATTGAAATTTGCCGCAATACACGCAACGACCGCGATGAACGCTACATCCAATTTTTGGCGCAGTGGAAACAGTTGCGGACGGATATGTTTTTCGAAAGCCTCGTCAAGATTACTCAACATATGGCGGCATCTGAACGCGCGGAGCTAGCAATCCGAGAAGCCGAACTGCTGGCTGCACAATTGATTGCCATGAACTCCGCCACACACTTGCAATCGGAACGCCCTTCCCCTGAGGGTAACAACGATGGTTGATCCCACAGGAATTGCAACCCTTATCGCCAACGAAGCCGACATTGAGGAAATTCCCGGGATCGGTCCTATTCGGTGCCGTTCCATCAAGAAGGCTGGCCACAAAACTGCTGGTGATCTGAGACGGCTGAGTGTTGACCAGCTCGCCGCCATACGCGGTCTTACCGCTATCAAAGCAAAACAGTTATTCATCTATTTGAGCCGTGGCGGAGAATCAGTTACATCTATCTCAATTTCTTCACCAGAACACCAGACCAATGATACTCCCAAATTACACACGAAGACAGTTTCTAAAGCACCAAAACCTCGTGTCACTATTCCGCGCAAACAGATTTCCAATCCCTCCAAACCTGAGACGGAATCGGTCGCCATTGATTGCTTAACGGAAACACTGCAGCCGTACGACATCATGCTTGAACTCGCACATCGTGCTCACCTGTTACTCCGTTCACCACAATCAACGGCTATGGAGAGCAATTTGGCAAGACAAGTGGCACGAATCGCAGGATTGCCGGACACATGGGATCGTGAAACGCGCTTGGGAAACAAGCGGCGAGAGCGCGCCGTACAATATCTAGTACAGCTGAGTGATTTTCTGCCCTATCCTGCTGCACTATCGGAGATGTCTAGAAAAATGCAGAATAGAGTAGCGGAAAAAATCAGACGCCATAGACGTATGCTTTTGAATGCAGTCGATTAGCCAGTAATTAGTTGTCACGACACAAATATTGTACATAGTTGAAGAATTGGAGAAGAAGCCATGAGTTGGTGCCCAGAATGCCTCGCAGAATATGAAGTTGAAGTTGGAACATGTGCAGATTGCGGGGTACTGTTGAGCCGTACGCCCCCGGTCAACCTACCACCAGTGTTGGTCTATCACGGGACCAATGCAAATGACGCTCAAATATTAGCCGCAACGCTGCGCGGAGAAGGTATCGAAGCGTTTGTGGGTGCCAGTAATATTTCTTTGCCGCAGGCGGGCACAAACGTAAATGATAATACGGTAAGTGAACTGGACGTATATGTTTCCGCAAGCGACGCAGTTGCGGCTCGAGCAATCGTATTGGAACCCCAACTCTCAGATGAAGAACTCACCAGTGCGGAATTATCCACAGAAGAGTCTGAAGAATAGTATGATGCGTGGGTCCCAACCTACTGCATTTTGGCGTGGGGGTATCCTGATCAAAGAAGGTTGGGCTCGGTTCATAAAGAGTTGTATTCCAACTTACTCGAGTAGAGGGCTACATACCCTGAATTATTTAAGGAGTTTCATAGATGGATCGTAAATTAGGCATTGTCCTTGCTATATCTGGGATATTGGTCGCAGGATTAAACCCATCAGCAATTGCCCAGAATGGTAAACCGCCGTTCGCAGGTGGTGGTGGCGCACCAGAAACTGGCAAAGACGTAGATGTCGAAAAACTGGAAGCTGCTGCAGCAAAGCTGGAGAAGAGTGCCGGCAAATCAAAAGATGAAAAAGTAAAGAACAAAGTCGCAGATGCCTACTACGTGGCAGGACATACTGCCATGGTCTCCGAAAAGTTAGGACGAAGGCAAAAGTACGTTCTTGCATTGAAACACTTTCGCAAATCTCTGACTTTCAACCCCAAACATGTTCAAGCAAAGCAAGAAAAAGAAACCATCGAAGCGATTTACAAATCGATGGGACGCCCAATTCCAAACTAGTCACTAACTCGCGTCTCGGGCTGACCTCTCAGCCTGAGACGTTATAAAGGTCCTTGTATGCACTTGCGAAATTCAGCTTCCGCAATCATTTTATTATGTTTATCAGCAACGTTTCTTGTAGAGGTGAAGTCTGCTACTTACGCGACGGCTCAAACCAAGACGACGAGCTTTTATAATGACGTCAAACCAATTCTCCGCAGGCGGTGCCAAGGCTGCCATCAGCCAGCCAACCAGGGCGGCAAGCTGGTTTTGACTTCGTATGAGACGTTTAGAGCTGGAGGCTCAGCGGGTGCAAGTTTTGTTCCCGGAAGACCACAGGACAGCATACTCATGCGGTATATCGTTGGCAGCCCACCATCTATGCCCAAAAACCAAAAAGCACTTCCCGCGGAAGAGATCGAGGCAATTCGCAAATGGATCGCGGAAGGTGCCAAGAATGATACACCTATCATCAAAGATCCGATTGATTCGGAGCATCCTCCTATTTATAAGAAAGCCCCTGCGATTCCAGCAATTGCTTATTCCAAGGATGGGTCTCTTCTTGCAATCCCGGGCTACCGAGAAATTTTCCTTTTCAAATCCGATGGAAGCGGGCTTATAGCTCGTCTGGTTGGGAAATCGAGCCGTATTGAATCCTTGTCGTTTTCTCCCGACGGCACGACTTTGGCAGCAGTTGGAGGCTCACCCGCTCTATTCGGCGAGGTCCAACTTTGGGATATCGCCACAAAGTCTATGAAGAGCTCGGCTACATTCGGTTATGACTCACTTTTCGGCGTTTCCTATTCACCCGACGGTAAGATGATTGCCTGCGGCAGAGTGCGTAAGCGAATCCGGAACGAAGAAATCATCGAAACGCGCGGCGCCGGCAGGCTGGCGGTCGCGATTGGGCGTCATCCGCGCGAGTTCGTCGGCTATCTGATGG
>CAISOI010000437.1 GCA_903886985.1 uncultured Chthonomonas sp. | reverse complement strand
CGTCCGAAGATAAGTCGCCACCATCTTGCAACACTGCTTGCACAAGCAAGTTGGACAGGCAACAACATCCACATTGCAAAGTGTGCCACTGGATTTGTCGCCGACCCTAAATCGTGATAGAGAGAATTGATCCCCCAAAAGCCTGCAAGTGGTGGAATTCCGGCAAGTGAAAGAACCGCGATCATGCTGGCAACGGCTTCAATCTTTTGGGTCGCCGCGTATCCGTTTTGCCTCAGTAGAATACTGTCTTTTCCAGCCGGATTCGTGAACATCAATAGCAAAAATGTGATCACCGACGATGTAACCAGCCACGTCGCATCCAGTGTTGCTCCAGCGCCGATGCAGACGAACAACAACCCGCACTGGACGGTGAAGAGATTGGACAGCAGACGGTCCGACGTATTTTGGGTCCATGATTTTTTCGCACCGAGGAGTGCCGTTGCTAGCCCAAGGTAAATGAACAGATCTTGGGATGTGCCAGACTCCCGTAAGATTGTCGAAAAACGAATTAGTAGGGAGGCAACAGCCGGAAATACAACGAGCCAAGTGCCCTTGCTGCCAAATCGGTTTTGACCAAGAGGCAGCGGAAACATTGCAAGCATTCCAGCTGAAGCAAATAGTATCAGGCAAGGAATGAGCAGCAAAAATGTGTCTGCGGTCAATGGCGGAGGGCTGGCAAGAGTTCCCGCTGCTATATTTCGAACTGCAACTTCGATTGCACTTAGGATGTTGGAGTTTGATGCGGAAACGAGAAGTGCCATTGCAATGATGATTGCGGAGCATGAGACAATTAACGATCCGAGATTGTTGTTGGAGTTTCTGCAATCTAGCTTTGTATCAATTTGAAATGCAAAGACAGCCGCCAATAACAGCCATGAAATCGTGATGACGACGGTTGACTGAGAGCAAATCAACCCCGTTGCAAAGAGAGTCGCCGTCAATAGACGGACCGAACCTTTAGTGTCACTCGAAAAAAGCAGACTTGTCAATGCAGAACCGCCGACAGTGATAATCAGCATCCAACGGCTTAGAGGGTCAATACCAAGTTTCAAAGTGGCAAGTGTAGTCCAAAGTACGGACGAGTGGCCGAATGCTGGCAGAAAGGTCCTAGGGGTAGTCGAGGAATTAATCAGAGCCCAAAAGAACAGAGCAAGCATGACAGTGATTGTTAAAGATACTTTACTTGGTCTGGTTTCTGTCGAACTGATTTCAGAGGGCACACTGAACTCCAGCAAAGCTGATGGGAATAAAGATTAGACGAGACTGGAGGTCATCCAGTCTCGTCTAACGGATACGTAGGTTTTCCGAACAATCCACTATAATGGTCGAACCGACTCAATTTCGTAGACTTTAACTTCTGGTGGAACGGCGAGCATTGGCTCGATCTCTGCAATGAACTTCACAAAGTGTGAAGCCGCAAGGTGCAGGCCGAGATCTTCGATGGACTCCCACTCCTCAAAAACGTGAAGAATATGTGGATCATTAAGGCTCTCATAGAATGAGTAGACAATACAGCCATTTTCAACTACGGTTTCCGCAGTCATCCACTTACAAAGCTCTATAGCGGCTCCGAGTGACTCCGGCTTTACTGATATATTCCCTGCAACTACAATCATTTTTATGTCTCCTCATCCAATATTTTGTCTGACTTTCAATCATCAATTTTAGCTCAAACTCTCAATCAGCAAACCACTATTCACCACAGTTGATGTAAAAGACCTGCGAACATTGGCGAAAGTCTGCCAAAATAACGCGTGTAATCCTTTAACAGTATGTTAGATAGAGGTCACAATTTACTTTTTGAACGTCGCCCTTCTCTCGTTATTATCCATTCAGAGGTTTGAGTTACATGTCAGACAATAAATTACCTTTGCCTTTTCCACGAATTCTGCTCGGTCCAGGTCCCTCTTCTGTCTCACCTCGCGTGCTGGAAGTTATGGGGCGTGCTCCCATCGGATACCTCGACCCAGAGCTTTTCGAGGGCCTTGCAGATCTTCAGTCGAAGCTCAGAATGGTTTATGGTACTGCGAATTCCACTACACTTGCAATGACAGGAACTGGAATGGCTGGTATGGAGACTTGCCTTGCAAATCTTCTCGAACCAGGAGATGCAGTAGTCATTGGAGTTCACGGATTTTTTGGTGGCAGAATGGTCGAGATAGCGGAACGCCTCGGTGCCAAAGTTACACGGATTGATGCGGAGTGGGGCAAGACAATTGACCCCGAAGCCATACGAACTGCCGCAAGCGCAACCTCGGATTTAAAGTTGATTGGCGTCGTTCACGCGGAAACTTCGACCGGTGTCCGACAGCCTTTGGAGCCTATCGCGGAAATCGCTAAAGAGTTTAACGCTCTATTTCTTGTAGACGCTGTGACATCTTTGGGTGGAATTCCCGTAGAGGTAGATAAGATTGGCATTGATGCAAGCTATTCGGGAACACAAAAGTGTATGGGTGCTCCTCCCGGGCTGTCACCTGTGACCTTCTCTGATCGAGCAATGTCAGTTTTCGCAAATCGAAAAACCAAAGTGCAGTCCTGGTATTTCGATATAGGCCTTGTGAACAATTACTGGTCAGGGGACCACATGTATCATCACACGGTTCCTGGAAACCTGCTTTTGGCATTCCGAGAATCCCTAAGCATGATTGGCGAGGAAGGATTGGACGCCCGATTTGTGCGGCACGAGACGGTAAGTGCGCGCTTGATCGAGGGACTGGGAGAACTCGGCGTTCATCCGTTTGCGGAAGAGGGTTACAGGCTCCCAACTCTCAATTCCGTTATTATTCCGGATGGAGTGGATGACCTGAGCGTTCGCAAGGAACTTCTGACTAAATACGGTTTGGAAATTGGCGGCGGATTAGGGCCGTTAAAAGGCAAGATTTGGCGCATAGGAACTATGGGAGAATCGGCATCGATTCGCAATGTAGATCTGCTCCTCGCAGCTCTACGCAAAATAATCAAGTAGTTAAAGAAAAAAGGATCACTCATGGCCGTTCAAGAAGACAATTCGATGTACGTACCTCAGCCGAGCCCATACGGCAAAATTATCCGTGAAAAGGGTACGCAACGGTTGGTTGTTGCGGCGGTGATCTTGGGTATTGGGTGGTACATCTACAGCACAGTTCATACCAATATGATGTTTCAGGTTAAGTGGCCCGCTCTTTCGTACAATGCAAAAGACCTAACCGTCATCGGATTGCTGGATAAAGACCGCCCGGGTTACAAGCATAAATATCAGGCGCGAGAAGTAAATCACGCATGGCAAATTCGCTACAACGACGATCAATCCGAATCCCAAGAATCAGAGGATCCATCGGAATTGACCAAGGAAGAGACAAAATTTCACAACAACCCGTCCGCAAATCATGGCGATGGATCTGGTGGCGTTGTCCCGTTCGAAGAGTTAATAGCGAACTCGCCGGTGGCACTTGTCGGCAAGAATTTTTCTTCAGCGGATGTCGAACAGCTTACTGATCCCATGTTCGACAGAAAATACTATCGCGTTAACATGGGACTGACCGAAGAGGGCAGATCCCGTTACTGGCAATTCTCAAATAGGCATGACAAAGAGCGATTAGCCTTTCTACTTGGAGGGGAAGTCATTACCTGTCCGCGTATGGAAAATCTGGACGTGTCGTCACTGTCCATCGAACCAATTTGGATTAAAGCAGATGCGGAGCGGCTGGCTAATTTCATCAACGAACAAAAAAAATAGGTTTTGATCGACCACTTAAAGGTCGCGAGAGGACGTTGACGTGAGCCTTTAGTGATTCCACTCAAACCAATCGCTAAAGGCTCTCTTACTGACTCTACAATATCGGTTATGCTCCACCAACATGACCTCCGCCTCCGCTTCTGCTAACTTTGGGTATCATAAGGGATGGAAAAGTCAGCGGAATATCCGATCTGGCGCCTCATGGAGATTTTGAATTTTGACTGGCCCCTCCGATAATCAGAAAACCTGGTACATCACCACGCCGATCTACTACGTGAATGGAAGACCTCATATTGGTTCTGCCCTCACGACAGTTGCCTGCGATTTTCTGGCGCGTTATCACCGGCTAAAAGGTGAAAAAGTCTGGTTTTTAACGGGAACCGACGAACAGGCAACCAAGGTTCTGGAAGCTGCCCACAAGGCAGGAGTTGCCCCCCAAGAATTTGTGGACGGGCTTGCGGCGGATTTCAAACAGACTTGGAAATGCTTTGGCATATCGTATGACGATTTTATTCGTACCACTGAGCCGCGACATATTGCGGTCGTTCAAGAAGTATTCGACCGTCTGAAGAAGTCCGGGGACATCTATAAAGATATCTATGAAGGATGGTATTGCGTAGCAGATGAAACCTATTTTCGAGACAGCGATGTCATAACTGTCGGAGAAGAGAAGCTCTGTCCGAATCCGGAATGTCGTCTTCCTCTACGCCGTATGCAGGAAGAAAATTATTTCTTCAGACTCTCGGCTTACGGTGATCGCCTCTTGGCACATATTGAAGCAAATCCAAAATTTCTCGAACCGCACTTCCGCCAAAATGAGGTCGTGAGTTTCATAAAACAGGGTCTGCGAGACATGAGCGTTGCGCGACCTGGTGCAGAATGGGGAATTCGAGTCAAAGATGATCCCAAAATGTCCGTTTACGTTTGGTTTGATGCGCTGATCAACTATCTTGCGGCAACCGGATGGCCCAATGACATGGAGCGATTTGCTGAACTTTGGCCCGCTAATGTACATGCCATGGGCAAAGAGATCTATGTGAGATTCCACGCAACTCTTTGGCCTGCGATGCTGATGGCACTTGGGTTGGAATTGCCTAAGCAGGTTTATGGGCACGGTTGGTGGGTTGATGGAGAAGGCAAGAAGAGTGGCAAGCGAACCGGTGGACTGCCCCATCCTGTTGAATTTGCCGAAAAGTTAGCCGAGGTTTCGGGTGCTTCTGTCGAGATTGCAACGGATGCATTGCGTTTCCTCATGATCCGTGAAATGAATTTTCATGGCGACACGGAATATTCATACGAGAGCTTTACAAAACGGTACAATTCGGATCTTGCGAACGACCTCGGCAACCTTTGTAATCGATCGGTAACTATGCTCTCAAAGTTCTTTGATGGGGTAGTACCAGTCACAAGTGAAGTAGATCGCGATATTGCTTCAATTGCGACCACAGTGGTTGCAGATTATGAATTGGCTCTGGAAGAATTTCGGTTCCACAGTGCGCTGGAGGCGGTCTGGCAATTGGTCGGACGTATGAACAGATATATTGAGGAGCGCGCTCCGTGGAAGCAGGCAAAGGCCGGCGAAACCGAAGCGCTTGCTATTACCCTTAGCACCTGTCTTGAAGCGATTCGCATCGCCGCGGTACTCGTTCAACCCATTATGCCGAATGCTTCAAAAGCTCTGTTCGCACAAATTGGCATTGATATTGAAACGTCGCCGACAGATTGGTCCCGAGACGCAAAATGGGGACTATTTCCAGCTGGAATTGCAGTTCCAGCACCAGTACCACTCTTTCCCCGCATTCAAGACACTGCGACTGATAGCAGCAAGTCCCAGAATGCTCCGAAACCGAAGAATCCGAATCAGGAGAAACGTAAGTTGTCTGAACAAATTACAGCGACCGAACCAGCAGTCGAAGAGTCTACTAAAAGTGATGTAACAACTGTTGAGGCATCTGAATCTGAAGTACCAAAATTTATCTCGATTGACGACTTCCTGAAGGTTGAACTCCGAGTGGGCAATGTTATCGCTGCGGAGACAATTCCTAAATCGGACAAACTGCTTAAGTTGACCGTCGAAGTTGCAGGTGAGAACCGAACGGTTTTGGCTGGCATTGCAGAGATGTACCAGCCCGAAGAATTGGTCGGCCGTCAGGTCGTGGTCGTAGCAAATCTTGCTCCTCGAAAAATGCGCGGGATCGAATCTCAAGGGATGTTGCTTGCCGCAGATACCGAGGGTCAGGCAATTTTACTTCAACCTGAGACGCGCGTCCCCAGCGGTAGTCGTGTAAGATAATAGTCGGAAGGCTTTAAGGGGAAGGGAGATCGTCTGTGAACAAGTCAACGTCCAAGAAATCCAAAAATAATCTATCAAACAGCTCGCAGATAATCAAGTCATCGTTAACATGGCTGTTGGTTTTCGCCGCCTGTTTCGCCATTGGTTGGTTTCCACTCGCGAAGGTTTATTACGATAGAACTGTTTCGAAGGTACCGCAAAAGAGCTCCTCTAATTCCGGCACAAGCAGTCAGCATGTCGCTTCGAGTGTTGTGACGCCAATGCCACCGATCAAACGTGGCCCTCAGGATTCGGATGTGATCAAGATTGAAGAATCCAAGGATGATCCGTCCGTCCAGCAAGCGGAAAGCCCCGACGGTGTTCCGCACAAAACAAAGGGCAGACGCCACACGACGCAGTCTGACACTCCAATAAATTTAGATGACACGGCAACAGTGAGCCCTTCAGAAAAAACTGATACCAGTACAAAAGATACAGATCCAAAATCCGGGACAACTACTGATGTTAAATCCGATAGCAAAACACCCGACTCTGTAACCGATTATAGTGACAAGCCTGCCAAACGTGTACGACGTCGATCACGAACCAATGACACACACAGCAATTCCGATACCAAAGATGTCCAAAAAGGCGAAGCAATAGATCGATAAATGTCGGGTACCGGCAGGGAAAAATGCCGGTACCCAAATTTGTTTTTCTCCATTCCCGCATATTTCGCTCTGCTTGAATTGTCCCTTCAACCTTTCCCCAATGATCACCCCGCTCGTCCAATTTGTTTGAACTCGCAAGCGTGACCGCCCGACATGTCGTTTGATCGGGTACAATAAGCGAGTATCGGTGTCGTCTCTCCGAATTGAGAATAAAGTGGTTAGGATATAACTTAGTCTAATAATTCGCATGCCAAATATAAATTCCAAACCTACTGTACAGATGATCAACCTCGGATGTGCCAAAAACGTCGTCGATGCAGAAGAAATGCTCGGAGTACTCGCCAGTTCCGGTTACGGAACAGATGCTACAGAATCTAATCCCGATGTGGTTGTCATTAATACCTGTGGATTTATTGAGTCTGCCAAACAAGAGAGTATCGGCGTAATTCTGGAAGCTCTTGAGCGCAAGCGAGCTGGAACGGTTAAGAAAGTTGTTGTCGCTGGATGTCTTGCGCAACGATATTCCCACGAACTTAGCTTAGAAATGCCTGATGTAGATGCATTCCTTGGCACCGGGCAGATGCAGAGTATGTCCAGTCTAGTTGGGCAAACCCTTTTTCGATCTGATCAAATTATGCAAGTGGCCGAACGTCCCCACCATCGTTGGGTGGATGTTCCAACGCGTATAAGATCGACCGAGCCTTGGACTGCATACCTGAAAATCAGCGAAGGCTGTGATCATCAATGCACATTCTGCGCAATTCCCTCCTTTCGAGGCAAGCACCAGAGCAAGCCACTTGACAGGATCGTTGAAGAGGCGAAGATGCTCGCTGGACAGGGTGTTCGCGAGATCAATCTGATTGCCCAAGATTCAACGCAGTATGGTTACGATATCAGCGGTAAGATGATGCTTCCAGAGCTACTGGAAAGGCTTTCAAAAGTAGATGATATTCACTGGATACG
>CAISOI010000436.1 GCA_903886985.1 uncultured Chthonomonas sp. | reverse complement strand
TATGGCGTGGCGGTCTATAAACATTTTATCAACCTCGTGTTAGTGGCGGTCTGGCGGGCTTCTTCTGAGTGGCCCAGAAGTCTGCTCTTTTCAGGCTCAGTTTGTTAGCTCATTTTGGATCTCCTTGTTATTAACTTCTGTTAGAAACACCTAGTAGGACCCACCCTATTGGATGGGCCCTGTGGGGGCTCCTAGTTACCGGATGTTACTTGATGGACACGGATGCTTGCTTGATGAGACCTGCACGAGCGAGCTCACGCTTGTCCTCAGGGAGAGAGAACACTGCCTCATCGACGCCCTTGACGGTGCTGATGGTCTTGGACTGCACGAAGAACTTGCCAAGGTTCTCCTTGCCAACCGCTGCGATCAACTCCTTCATGGGGAGCTTGTCTATCATCTTTGCTCGAATCATCCAATCAAAAGCCGTCATGAGTGCGACGCAGCTCCCGGAGATGGCGGCGGTGCGTGTGCCACCATCCGCCTGGAGGACATCGCAATCGAGCAACACTTGTCGCTCGCCGAGCGCACCAAGATCGACGACCGATCGGAAACTGCGACCGATGAGCCTTTGGATTTCCTGCGATCTGCCGGAAGGACCGCGCGTATCTCGCTGATTTCTGTCTTTGCCAGATCGTGGCAACATGGAATATTCAGCAGTAACCCATCCCTTGCCCTTACCCTTCAGGAAGGGCGGCACTCGGTCTTCGACGGTGGCGGTGCAAATGACCTTTGTATTGCCGAATTCTATCAAACAGGAGCCCTCCGCATTGGGCATAAAACCCGGAGTTATGGTTAGGGGTCGAAGTTGGTCAAATTTGCGTCCATCAATTCTTGGCATGTTAATGTTGATTCCTTTGGCGAATTAAGTCTGTTGTAATGTGTGATACGGCGTTATATTTTCCGAACGTAAATGGTTATGGTCGGTATGGTGTAGAGCCAATCGTTGGGAAGATTTCCGGGTTTCCCAAAATTGACGCCCCATATTTCAGGCATGTTTTCAAACGTTACTGCTTTGTAGTCGGCCACCCACCGCTTGATAAACGGCGCTGACGCAGGTAATCCTATGCGCAAAGCATCCACGGATTCTATATCAGAAACGACAAATATATCCGGGGATTGATCCAAAACAGCCTTGTCCCATTCCCCTTCAGGCAAAATCATGCGGTTGCTTTGACGCTCCAATGCCGCCTGCTTGCGCTGCCCGGGGGATGGTGCTGTAAATAATGGCGAGATCGGAGGAGTATAGTACCACGGTGTAGTTACAAAACCAATCGACTGCCCAGCGTATTTTTGCAGCACATATTCCAGCGCTGTATCTCGCGGGTCTGGCTTCGTCATGACTGAATCCATTGCCAACGAATTCAGGAGTGTAATCCCGATCACTACGACAGACCCAAAACGGATCGCTCGCGTGAAGGTCGAGCCAGTCCAGTTATAGACGATTACCCGAGCTATCAATATGGCGGCAACGGGCGATAAAGGGACAATATAGCGGAGGAAGTGAACTTTCGAGAACCCGATAACCAAAAAGTAAAGCACGAAATACGATAAGAGGAATTTGTCCTCAGGCGTCTTCTTGATACCCGCCCAGACAAGCGCAATTCCAAAAAGACAGAACATGGGAATTCCCATTCCATATCGGAAGGAGTTTGTGATTGTGTAGAGGATGCCATTGCCCGTATCAGCAAAAAGTAACCCCATACCTTGTGAGGACTTTGTGAGCTCGAACAGAAAGTCGTGCTTGAAACTCTCAAAATTCAACACTGCCCCGAAACATCCAACAATGAAGCCGATGAGAGTAAAACCGCCAAGTACTGCTAAATTGCGTAACCGATTGGAAAGTTTTATCTCGGTTTGAGACAGAAGCAGATAGGCAGGAGCAAAAACTACAAGCAGCGCATTGTACTTGGCAGCACTCGCTAGACCGCAAACAATTCCAGCTATTACAATGGATTTAATGCTCGACTGACCCCGCAATTTGTAACCTGCTAATAATGCCAGCGTGATCATCAGGGTGGCGGGAACATCCACTGTAGCGTAGTGTCCATTGACCACAGCTGCTGGAATAATGGCGTAGATCAGAGCCGCTAACAGTCCCACATTGCGATGGAACATTCGTTGACCGAGAACCATCAGAAATCCCACGGTGAGCACGCCGCAAAGAACCGTAAGCAACCTTCCTACCAATATCATTGCTGCCGTAGAATCGGGAATATTGACATCGGGCTGGCCGGTTGCGGGAAGTTTAATGGCGCCGTAAGATCGGTTGATTGCGACCGATCCCTGCCACGCATAGAAATACAGTGCTCCATAGTGATAGAACTTGAGATCGAGATGGGGTCGCGGTTGCCCCTCGTCGAGAACACCGCTTACGAGGTTTACGCCTTCGTCTGGATGATAAGAGAGAACTCTCTGTTGGTTTGGCAGCCCCCACGTGATTCCCCATAAACGGAGGAAAAGTGCAAGAACGAGTATTGCAGAGGGTATTCCAAATCGAATCGCAAGTAGTTGAGGAGATTTCTCAACTACTTCAACAATATCGGTGACGGTGCTAAAGTCGTCAGGCTGCGAAGGTTGCACCACAGTTTGTCTCCAACGCGGTACGAACTTTCTGCATCGTGATACTGACTTCTTCTTCCGTCAAAGTACCAACAGTGGATCTCAGCGAGAACGAGATCG
>CAISOI010000435.1 GCA_903886985.1 uncultured Chthonomonas sp. | reverse complement strand
GCAACCGTTGAACGCACAGAACAGGTTTTAAAGGAAATTGCCGGTAAAACCAAATCGATGGACTCAATTGAGTCGGTATCAACCTTATCGGGATACAGTTTAGTAAATGAAGTGGCCGGGGCATCTTACGGGATGGGTATGATTAACCTGAAACCCTGGGACGAACGCAAAGCATCGTTAAATGAAATCATTGCCGATCTGCAAAATAAAACCAAAGATATAGGCGATGCCACCATACAATTTTTCAGGGTCGCCAAATCTACAGTTAAACTCAAGAGTCTTTGGACCATCTTTTGTTAGAATAAGACCGGCATAGAGAACACCTTTATAGGGAATGCCGAGATCACGAATGGCATCGACCGCAGGCTGCAGCACCTTTTCATGTGCCAACTCCGCGATATTATCCGGCACAACCGGCACTGGTGAATACGCGCCCATACCACCGGTATTGGGACCCGCATCGTTATCGAAGATGCGCTTGTGATCTTGGGATGGAGGCATGGGAACTACCGTGTATCCATCGGTGAAGGCCATAATACTTACCTCTTCCCCTACGAGGCACTCCTCCAATACGATCTGATCTCCAGCTTCACCGAAAATGCGCTTAACCATCATCTCATCAATTACATGATGTGCTTCGGTTTCCGATCCAACGATCACCACACCTTTGCCCGCAGCAATTCCATCGGCTTTGATGACCAATTTTGCATCTGGCTCTCGATGAATATCGAAATATGCTTTGGCGTGGGCATGGGCATCTTCGGCATTCTGACAGGACCAGTATTCGGCGGTTGGTATTCCATAGCGAAACATTAGCTCTTTGGAGAAAGATTTGCTGCCTTCTAATCGGGCAGGATCAGTGGATGGTCCAAAAATGGGAAGTCCGCGAGCTTCAAAACGATCCACGATTCCTTCGATGAGGGGGGCTTCTGGACCAACTACAGTCAGACCAATTTTTTGGTCAGCAGCGAAGTTTGCAAGCCCATCAATATCCGAAGACTTAAGGTTGATGCTTTCTGCTAATCGAGAAGTGCCTGCATTGCCAGGAGCGCAATATAGCCTATCAGTATTCGGACTTTGGGCGAGTTTCCAAACGAGCGCATTCTCCCTTCCTCCGCCTCCGATAACAAGTATTCTCAATGTCGTCCTTCTTTCTCTCGCGACGCGGATAACGCGCTAATCTTAATCCCGGTCCGAATAACCGTAGTTTTTAGCAAGGTTGTCAAAGCGCGTATACTTTCCAATCCATGCTACTGACGCGGTTCCTGTAGGACCATTTCGTTGTTTGGCGATTATTAGTTCTGCCTCTTCCACTTTTTCTACTCCGGCTTGAAGAGGTGCTTCCGATGCTGCATCGGCATCATCGCCGTTGTCGTCTTTCTTTTTGTAATAGGCATCCCGATAGATGAAAACCACCATATCTGCTTCTGCCTCAATAGAGCCAGATTCTCGGAGGTCTGAGAGCATGGGCCGTTTGTTGGGGCGCTGCTCAACCGCACGCGAAAGCTGTGAGAGGGCAATCACCGGTACTTTAAGCTCACGAGCTAACGACTTCAATGCTCGAGCAATCTCCGCAATCTCTTGGTTCCGGTTTTCGGTTTTCTTGTGTCCGCGCATGAGCTGCATATAGTCAACGACTATCAGACTCAGACCCTTTTCTGCCATTAGCCTGCGACATTTAGCTCGCATTTCCAGTGCGGAACAGTCCGGACTGTCGTCAATGTAAATGGGTGCGGCCTCAGCAGGAAGGT
>CAISOI010000434.1 GCA_903886985.1 uncultured Chthonomonas sp. | reverse complement strand
TGCAACGCTCTTTATGCCCGTTCCTTGTATGCATTGTGAAAAGGCCCCTTGCGAGCCTGTCTGCCCGGTCGGCGCAACTGTTCACAGTCATGAAGGTTTGAACCAGATGGTTTACAACCGATGCGTCGGTACTCGGTACTGTTCGAATAACTGTCCTTACAAAGTGCGACGATTTAACTTCCTCAATTTTGCGAACGACCACAGTATCCCGGTTAAGAAATTGTTGACAAATCCAGACGTGACAGTTCGTGGTCGTGGAGTAATGGAGAAGTGTACTTATTGCACCCAAAGAATAAGTGCTCAACGTATTATGGCTAAATCGGCAGGTAAAGAATTCGACGGATCTGGAGTCGTGACTGCTTGCCAGCAAGTTTGTCCTACGAAGGCGATTACTTTTGGAAACATTGACGATGCAGGGTCTGAAGTATCGAAAATGCGAAAAGAGAAAGCGCATTACAGTTTGCTTGATGAGTTGAATACAATTCCGAGAACTACCTATCTCGAACGAGTATATAATCCGAATCCAGCCCTATCAACGGGCGCGGCGAAGACGGAGCAATAGAAGTGGAAGTTATTAGACCAGACCGTCTTATTACCGGACGACAATCTAACGAAAAGATCACGGAAAAGATCTCGCGCCTTATTCTAAACAATAAGGTTCACCCTCTTTCGTGGTACGTGATGATTGGCGCCGCGTTTATGGTTCTTCAAGTCTTAATGTTAACCATAACTCTCCTTTTGTACATCGGAGTCGGTATTTGGGGAATTAACCAGCCATGTGGCTGGGGATTTGATATTATCAACTTTGTTTGGTGGATCGGTATCGGTCACGCCGGGACACTCATCTCCGCAATTCTTTTGCTCATGCGACAGCAATGGCGTACTTCTATTAACCGTTTTGCTGAAGCGATGACTATTTTCGCAGTTATGTGCGCGGGGTTATATCCGTTATTACACACCGGAAGACCGTGGGTTGCTTACTGGCTTTTCCCGTACCCAAATGTTTTGGCACAATGGCCGCAGTTCCGAAGTCCACTTGTCTGGGACGTGTTTGCCGTTTCTACTTATGCAACCGTATCCATGTTGTTCTGGTTCGTCGGGTTAATCCCTGACCTTGCAACCTTGCGAGACCGAACCAAAGTAAAGTGGGCGAAAGCAGTTTTTGGAATGGCTTCCCTCGGCTGGAGAGGCTCTGCTGGTCACTGGTTTCGTTATGAAACCGCTTACTTAATCCTTGCAGGTCTCTCAACTCCGCTTGTTTTGTCGGTGCATACGATCGTCTCCTTTGACTTTGCCGTCGGTATCGTTCCTGGATGGCACACGACGATTTTCCCGCCATATTTTGTAGCAGGCGCGGTTTTTGCCGGGTTTGCAATGGTTATGTTGTTTCTTATTCCTATCCGCGCAATGTATGGTCTTAAAGACTACGTTACATTAAAGCACTTGGACTGGATGGCAAAGATTACTCTAACCACTGGTATGATCGTCTTTTACGGTTATATCATGGAAGTTTTCTATGGCTGGTTCTCTGGGAACATCTACGAGCAGTACATGATTATGAACAGGTTCCGTGGTCCATACGCACCATTCTATTGGAGTTTGATTCTCTGTAACGGAATTTTCCCGATGGTTCTTTGGTGGCCAAAAGTTCGTCAAAACCTACGAGCACTGTGGATCGTTTCCATGATCGTAAGTATTGGGATGTGGTTGGAACGGTTCGTTATCATTCCTGCCAGCCTTCACAGAGATTTCATGCCTTCTGCGTGGGGATTGTATACACCTTCCGTTGGGGACTGGGGTATGTACGTGGGAACCATAGGGCTGTTCACTTTCCTTATGTTCCTCTTCATTCGGTTCCTACCAATCATTTCTATTGCAGAAATGAAAGATATGATGCATCGCGCCAAACATGAGGATCATTCTGCTCATGGCGAGGATGAAATTCATCACGTTGATCCGAACGACAATGTTCTTGAAGTAGCGGAGGTGAAATAAAATGTCTTCGGCTATTAAGAAACGAACCACTCTTTATGGTCTTGTTGCGGAATTTGACGAAGCAGATGACGTATTGAAAGCCGCTGAAGCGGTCTATGATGCGGGCTACCGTAAGATTGATGCATATTCGCCATTTCCCGTTCATGGTCTGTCCGATGCAATCGGTTTCAAATGCAATTTGTTGCCATGGTTGATATTTTTTGGTGGGATCGCTGGTTGTTTAGGCGGTATTACGTTAGAGTGGTATACGTCGTCCATAGACTATCCGATGAACGTGGGTGGTCGCCCGTTCTTTAGCTGGCCATCATTTGTGCCGGTTAGTTATGAATGTACGATTTTGTTTGCTGCACTTACGGCGGTATTTGGCATGATCATCCTCAATGGATTGCCGAGGCCGTATCATTCGATTTTCAATACACCGAATTTTGATAGAGCGACTCAAGATAAATTCTTTCTTGCAATTGAAGCAATTGATCCACGGTTTGACGCAAAAGAGACCGAGCGATTCCTGAAAGGATTGAACCCCGTAGTTGTTTCTGCGGTGGAACGATAAGGGATTCACTGATGATGGTTTCAAAACCACAAAATACTTTAGTTATGCGGAAAGCATTGATGGCAACTGTTGCGAGTTCAATGCTAATAGCTTTGGCGGGATGCCATACGGATATGTGGACACAACCAAAAGTCCATAAGCCAATGCAGCAGAGTGATTTCTTTGCGGATGGTTCTTCTGCTCGACCGCTTGTTTCTGGAACAGTTCCACACAAGAGTGAAGATCAGCTGAAAGTTGGTAATTCATTTTTCTCTGGTATCGGAGAAGATGGCAAGCTGGTTGATGAGCTGCCGGTATCAATTCCTCTTACGAAAGAGAATTTGGTGCGGGGCAAAGAGCGATATAACATTTATTGCTCACCGTGCCATGGTAGAAGTGGTGATGGCAAAGGTATGATCGCGATTCGTGGATTGTCGTTGAGACGAGTGCCTGGCAATTACCACACTGAGAAATTACAAAAGATGCCTCTTGGGCATTTTTACGATGTTATTACTAATGGGTTTGGCGTGATGTACAGCTACGGTTCACGTGTAGAGCCTGATGACCGCTGGAGAATCGCGGCTTATATCAGGGTTCTTCAGGCTAGCCAAGATGAAAAGGGAAGTACCTTGCCTGCTGAAGCGAAATCGTTGTTGGACGGTAAATCTGCTGAAGTAAAGCCTGAAGCGATGTCGGAGGCAGCCAAATAATGGTTTCGGGAATTTCAGGTGTTTGGACTGGTGCAATTGTATTTGGATGGCTATTTTGGGTCTGTCTGAGTATTGGATGTGCATCGATGGTGGTACTTCACCATACGCTTCGTGGCTCGTGGGGATTACCTCTTCTAAGAATTTTTGAGGCTGGTGCTAAAACACTGAGTTTCATGTGGATCGGTTTTGTCGCATTGTTTGTAATGCGTGAAAAGTTGTATGCTTGGGCGCAGCCGGAAATGGTCAAAACGGATCATATTCTACAGGCTCGCTCAATTTACATGAATTCTAACGGGTTCTTAATCCGGGGCATTATTTACTTTGCCATTTGGATGTTATGGTCGTTTATGTTAACAGCATCGGCGAAGAAGCAAGATGCAAATGGCGATACTAATCTCGCTGTCAAGCGTATGACGACCGGCGCATTTGGTATTGTCTTTTTCGTAATTGCCATTAACTTTGCCATGACAGACTGGGTTATGACACTTGATCCTCATTGGTATTCAACGATATTCGGTGTATGGTTTGTAATCTGTAATGTCCTCTGCGCGATGGCGTTTGCCGTGTACCATATTGTATCTAAAGCAGATAAAGCGCCTTATGCTGGTTTAGTAACTGCTCAGACGACGCGGGACTGGGGAAATATGTTACTGATGCTCAGCATGGTTTGGGCTTACTTTACATTTTCTCAGTTTCTCATCATATGGTCTGGAAACATTCCAGAAGAAGTTGGGTACTTTCACCACAGATTGCAAGGATTTTGGAATGGTCTTGGAACGATCGTAGTGGTTGGTCAGTTCTTTGTACCGTTCATGCTGTTGTTGTCCGGGCGTACGAAGAGGACCCCACACTATCTCAAGATCGTCGCGATATGGATATTCTTTGCAAGACTTGTTGACATGTTTTGGAATATCGGACCATTCTTTGTGCCCGTTGGTAAAACCGGAGAAGTTTCTCCCTTGCAGTTGGCGGGTCCGTTCTTGGCGGTTTGGGTTGGAATGGGGATTGTGTGGTACT
>CAISOI010000433.1 GCA_903886985.1 uncultured Chthonomonas sp. | reverse complement strand
CCGCTCCTTTAACTTCAGCGCCAATTCTACCATGGAGGGATATGCACGTCCGGGAGGAGCGAATAGGAAGCACGGGAAACTCTCATGCACCATGGCAACAGGTCCGTGCAAGAAATCTGCCCCTGAATATGGCTTGGCAATGACATAGGAAGTCTCCGTCATCTTAAGAGCAGACTCCAACGCAGTACATTGGTTCACCCCCCGACCGATGACCGCACACTCGCTCATATATCGGTACCTTTCCACCTTCTGTTCAATTTCACCGCAACCCTTTAGCAGGTCCTCAGCTCTTTCAGGCAGGGAAACAAGAGCACTCAATATTTCCCGGTCGTTTGCATAAAGCCCGACCAAAAGCGCAACCGCTGCAAGCGCAGTTGTATAAGTTTTGGTAGCAGCGACTGCCTTCTCTTCCCCTGCATGGCATAGCAATACAAAATCACTTACCTTTGCTAGCGGAGACTCAACGTGGTTGGTGATACAGGCGGTCAATGCCCCCGCGGCCCTTGCCGCAGATATCACCTCGTTTACATCGGTCCCTTGCCCGCTCTGGGATATTCCCATCACCAGAGTATTCCTCAGAGTAAGCTTGGCATCATATAGCGAGTAGACACTCGGTGCGGCGAGAGCTACTGGCAAACCAGCCACTATTTCAAAGAGATATTTCGCGTAAGTTGCCGCGTTGTCAGAGGTACCACGCGCCGCAATAATGACGAACCTAACATCGTTCTCGCGCATTGCGGCCGCTAGCTGTCCCGCGATCTCTCGATTAGACAGAAGCGAACGCTCTATCCACTCAGGTTGTTCTTTAATTTCGTGCAACATAAATGACATAAGTCTTATTATCCTGATGGCACTTGCGTGCCAGAATTTCTAAAAGCAATCCAACTTCCAAAACCAACCAGCTTGACCCGGAAATAATGTCGTCACATAATTGTCAACTAGGTCGCTTACTCCCCAACCCATCAGCAGCCGGAACAACTCCGAATGTCCAATTGCACCTTCTACAACTCCCGCTTCACGCGTTACAGTCAAAAACCCATTGACTGGTTCCAGTATTACGGTTGTCTCGCCATCAAGTACTGACAGTTTACCGGCTGGTGAACCAGACGTCACCCACTTTTCGTGCAAATCAAACAACAACCCAAACAAAAGACTTTCCAGGTTCAAGAATTGTACGAAGACATCGCCGATTGAAAGACGTTCCACTTCTTGATAAAACTGGGATATTGCGTTTGAGATATACTCGTCGTTCGGAAGCAAAAAGCTTACACGAGCCCCCGGACTAAATGATGAAAGCAGTTTCTCGACTACTTCTGTGTTGCCGTCGGTGAAACCAACTTCGAATACTTCCACTTCGTTGTCGTCGGACTCCATAGCTTTCCAAAACAAGTATCCGACAACGCCTTGCTTTCTCTCTACGACCTTCACGCAAAACGGAGGATCATCTGTTAGCCCGATCCAATCGCGCCAATAGGCATCGTGCCTCTGCACGGCAATTGGTCGCCCTGCATTAAACTCTCCGTATATTCGATGGATAGCGGAATAGTCTTGAGGAGTCGCATCGCGCAAAACCAAAGATGTATCGGCAAGATTGGTGTTTCGGGTTCCGGTGCATATTTGTACCGAAACAGGCTCAAATCCAGCTTTGGCATAGAATTCTGACATGTCTGCAAACAGAAGCGCGAGGTCCATGGCATCAGCATCAATGAGCTGTACTGCTTCCCGCACAACTGTCGATCCGAGACCGGCTCCGCGCAAAGCTGGAGCTACCACTACATTTGCAATACCCCCTACAGTTAGCCGAGCATCTCCGCAGGAAACGATGCGCTTAACTATGTGCGCGGTGGCGGAAATTTTGCCTTCAAGTTCCAAGACACGGGTATACGTGGGAATGAAATCGTGATCGCCGTAAAAGTAGCGCTCAAAATAGCCTACGGGGTCGCTCTGCCACTCCTTCTTCCAGAACTCAATGCACCCTGATAATTCAGAGTCAAGAATTGCTCGGGTCTCTAATGCCATCAGTGCGCCAATGCCTCGAATTGTTCCAACACCTTCAGACCTAATGGCTCCGTTGGGCTGATGCCGGTAGTTTCCGTGAGAATACGCTCAATGCCAAAGTGATCGATCGAATCCCCCAGTTTCTGGCTACTGGGGTCCTCCGAGGACCGAAAATGCAAGGCCGCAGCAATAACTGTAGCAAGTGCCGTGGTACCTATGCCATGTCTTTCACAGACACGAGCGGCACCCACCAATCGGTCATCTGGTGCGAGCTTTCGGATTGGATCCCGTGCTAGCCGAAAGCAAGTGTCCCCCAAAGCTCTATTCTCAAATCTCCTCAGCAAATCTGATTCGTAATTTCGCTGATCGTCCTCCTCAAAACCATGCTCCTTGATCAACGCTGCACCCGTTTCCTTCAGAACACCTTCCAAAGTGGGTCGAATGGTCGTATCCACTAAGGCTTCATATCCAAAGTGGATTCCCTTTCTCCATCCTAAAAATCCGAGTGTCGCGTGGGCACAATTATGCGTATATAATTTGCGATCTACTTCTGCACCAAAGTCTGCGATTGGGACGACACCCTCAATCGGTGAAAACGAACCAACGATCGCTTGACCATCAATAGGAAGTCGTTTATACCGCTCAACCGATATTTCGAGTGGATCGCCACCATGATCTGAAATGGTCTGCAATGGAACCATGCGACTGACCACCGCTTGAACAAACCCAGAATTTTGCAAAATGGGATATTGGGAACCGACAGGAAGCGACTCGCCCACTAACGCTCTCAGTTTGTTGCTGCCATCATGCAAATTCTCACAAATTAGGATGTTCAGCGGTGGTCGATTCAGTTCATGGCGCTTGAATAAACCGTCAGCAAGATTGGGAGCTATAAACCGCAGTGCATTTGCACCTACGGCAGAGGACACTATTTCGCAATTCGCAATTGCATCAACAACTGCCTTTGTGTCGCT
>CAISOI010000432.1 GCA_903886985.1 uncultured Chthonomonas sp. | reverse complement strand
TGAAGCGCCTCGATCACACGGGTATCTATCTGATGATCGCAGGTACATACACGCCCGTCTGTCTTGTTCCACTGCGTGGTCCCATCGGATACAAAATGCTGGCAGCAGAATGGACCATGGCTGGGATTGGCATATTTGCAACGTTGGTGACCAAAAAGATTCACAACGTGTTTCGTGTAAGTCTATATCTCTGTATGGGATGGCTGGTTGTGGTAGCAATGCCGGCGGTAAAAGCTGTTTTGCCAGGACCTGCGGTGACATGGCTTACCGTAGGTGGGGTTATCTACACAGTGGGCACAGTAATTTATGCCACGGAGAAACCTGTCATTTGGCCCGGAAAATTTGACGCGCACGACCTGTGGCATGTGTTCACTTTAGCAGGAAGTGCATGCCACTATGTACTGATGGTGGTTTTCATCGCTCATCTTTAGCAAATTTCTAAATAAACAGTCCCCCAAAGACTGGTTGTTCCTCACGTTTCTCCGTCGCCGAAAAACTCTCAAGCCCTCCTCCAGAAAGATTAAGTCCTGTCAAGAATTGACTCGGAGAGACTGTTGAGCTATTCCAGTTTTGAATCGAAGAAATGGAAAGCAGATCACGGGCTCGCGTTGCAATCACATAGGCTATTCTCCGCTCCTCGGCGAGGTCCTCTGACTTGCGGTGCGGCAGAATTCCCTCACTCCAACCTGTAGCAAATACGATGTCCCACTCAAGCCCCTTCGCGGAATGTCCCGTGCAGAGTGTCACTGCTTCTAACTCCTCTTTACGCTTCTTTTTAGCTTCTGCTTTTCGCCGTTCTGCCTCTTCACGCACTTTGCGAACTGCGAATAAATATTCTCCAATTGTCTTGTAATGGCTGGCGGCATCCTGCATCTGCTGAACATTCTGTATTCTATCATTGTCCTTCGAATCCACCTCATCCATTCGGAGCCAGGCATCGATTTCGACCACCTGCCTGATGATCTTTATCGCTTCACCCGCGTTGTCAATCCGTTGAATTCGCTCCTCGATAGCAAGAAGATCGCGATAAAGACTGCGCAAGGTTCGATACGTTTTGGGGTCGGGCGCATTAAAGTTGGGTAGATGTTCCCACATAGTTTTGCCAAGAACGCTACACACTCTTGCGAGTTCTGCACCGACAGACTTGTTGAGTTTGCGATTTGGAACATTGAAGAGTGATACGAGCCATTCGTCAGCGTAGGAATTGAAGAATTCTAGATATGCTAGTGTCCCTGCCACCTCTTTTCGAGAGTAAAAGTCGCCCGAATTTTTGGTTATGTATGGTATCCCAAGAGCAGCGAAGTTGCGTTCCAGTGCTTCTGCCTGTGCATTGACGCGAAACAGCACTGCAATGTCATGAAATTTGATCCCCGACTCATGAAGCCTTAAGATTTCGTCTCCAACTGCAAGTGCTTCGACGTCCGCGTCAACAAAAAGATTCCATCTAACCTGAGCGCCTTCTTCGCGTGTCGGGAGAAACACAATGGGATGTCGATTCTCATCCTGACGGATAAGGCTATCTGCCAATTTAACAATCGAACTAGAGGACCGGTAGTTTTCCTTGAGCTCATAGACTTTCGTAGATCTATGTTTTGCAAACGCCCTGAAGGTCTCTGTGTCGGCTCCTCGAAAAGCATAGAGAGACTGATCTGGATCACCCACAAGCATAACATTGTGATGTAATCTCCCCAGGGCCAGAGCAATCGCATACTGAGGTTTATTCATATCCTGGGATTCATCAACCATTATGTGAGTGAATTTCTCTGCCCACATCTGTCTGGCTGGTTCATTTGTAGCAAATAGGTGCATCGCATCGATCAAAAGGTCGTCAAATTCTTTAAGTCCGCGTTCCAGTTTCGCTTTTTCGTAACGTTTCCACACGGAAAGGAACTCTTTATCTTCATAAGACCCGTCATGCTTGTAAGTTAAAGATGATTCGCCCGTATTCTTTAAAAAGCTCGAACGCATGAGAAAAAAGCTGGATCCACCTTCTATATCGTGAGCTTGTGCCATCTCAGCGAGACCTTTTCTCTGGGCTTCATCCGTTAAGAGAGTGAACTTTGTTCCCTGCCCTTTCAGGATGGTTAAACATAATGAGTGTAACGTGCTGATAGTTGCTTCACCACGGCAAGACTTTGGGAGCATGGGGAAGATTCGAGTTCGCATCTCTTCAGTTGCATCGTTTGTAAACGTTGTAACTAAAATACGAGCACCCTGTTCCGCGAGGCGTGCAGCCCGTAATGCAACAACTCGGGTTTTCCCAGAACCGGGTCCGGCAAAGACAGCGGCAGGGCCGCTGTCATGCATGGCAGCGGCCCTTTGATTTGCGTTAAGACTATTCCAATTTGCCAACTTACTCTTACTAATTCCTTTTCGATCAGACGAATATCAATACTGATCAAATACCAGTGTGATTACTTGACTAAATCTTCGCAATTGCATCTCGGGC
>CAISOI010000431.1 GCA_903886985.1 uncultured Chthonomonas sp. | reverse complement strand
GTTCGTAACGCGATTGTGATATTTGTAGAGCTTTATCCAGTAAAATAGGCAATCAATATGCCGGTTTCTGGAGACTTTATATGCGTATGCCCATAGCTACCCTCGTTTTAGCACTTTTACCTCTGAACTCAATTGCTCAGGTGCAAGGCGTTCGGCCCATCGTCCTACCGTCTTACACGGCGTATTCCACACCTGACCCCGAACGCCCCAGAATTAATGAGCGCGGAATTGGAAGGTGGACGAATCCATCCGATACAATTGAGTGGTTTGGAACGGTCACCCGACCGGGAACGCTTACGATTGTGCTCAATGTTGAACTGCCGGAAGGCGAAGCAATCCAATATTCGATTGGTGTTGGCAACGAACATCTGTCCAAGCGCACTGTTGGTGGTACCGGCATTACCAGAGTTGAGTTTCCGCAGATAAATGTTCCAAAGTCGGGACCACTGCGAATAATTCTTGCCGCCAAGCAAAATTCGGGACCAACTCTGGGTCGTCCGGTCTCAATTGAATTATCAGGTAACTGTTTAGAAGGTTCGCACTTCAATTTGAATCCGCGTCGAAATGCTGCATCGGTACATCTGAATTATCCGGTAGATCGGAACGCTAAAATTGTGGGATTTGCGAACACGATCATCGCACACGAGGACCCAGTCTACACTTACTATTGCGCCGTCGGATTTCGTCGCGGTTACCTTGGAATGCAGGTGAATGGTCCGACTGAGCGGCGTGTAATTTTCTCCATCTGGGACTCGGGGTCGGAAAAGCGTGATAGGGCCAAAGTGGATGATAAAGATCGTGTTGCGCTTCTGGAAAAAGGCGATAACGTTGTTGCGGATAGCTTTGGTAATGAGGGAACCGGCGGGCACAGTCACAAGGTGATTGACTGGCGTGTCGGAGAGCCCGTCAGCTTTTTGGTGACGGCCCAACCGGAAGGTGCCACAACGGTTTATACCGGATATTATGCGCAGGGAAACCGCCCAAAGTACAATTTGATCGCGAAGTTTCGCGCACCAAACGACGGTAATTACCTCTCTGGATTCTATTCTTTTGTTGAGAATTTTGGCGGTTCGAATGGACAGTTAAAGCGTGAAGCGGAGTTCGACTCGCAATTTGCATTCACAGCTGACGGTGGTCGGATCCCAATTACGCGTGCAACATTCTCGCATGATGCAACGGGTCGTGGTGACCGATTGGACTATTTTGCAGACGGCAGAGGAACGCACTTTACGCTGGCAAACGGTGGGTTTGGAACGGACCATATTAATTTCGGTACACCGCTGGATCACGATCCAGCACGTGCACCGCGCGTAGAGCCAACGGGACTGTTGCCAATAAATAACCCGGTGAAGGTTCCACTGGCGTATGGTAATCCTGCCACGTATCTTGCCGAGTTCGTAAGGCAGTGCCAGATAGATTGGCCCAAAAATCGCATGATGAATGTCATAGCGCATGGTCACAGTGTGCCCGCCGGCTATCACGTAACCCCGGATGTTCGTCCTTTTGAATCGTATCCTCACTTGCTGCATGTCGCGTTGAAGGAGCGATTTGCACATGCGGAAATCAATGTGTTTGTCACGGCTATTGGAGGGGAAAATGCGGAGTCGGGAGCAAATCGGTTTGAGGCAGATGTGTTGAGCCATAAGCCAGACGTCGTTACAATTGACTATTCGCTGAATGATCGAGGTATTGGGTTGGAGAGAGCCGGAGCTGCGTGGTCGAAAATGATTGAGATGGCGCTGGCGAAGAATGTGAAGGTGATTCTATTGACGCCGACGCCGGACCAAAGTGCGCGTCTGGAAGACCCTAACGACATTCTAAGCAAGCATGCAGAGCTGATTCGGGTATTGGCGGCTAAGTACCACGTTGGTCTTGTGGACAGCTTCGCTCTGTTTCAGACTGCGGTTAAGAGTGGGACGCCTTTGCGAAATCTAATGTCACAAGTTAATCATCCCAATCTTGCGGGACATACTATAGTCTCCAAAGGACTCATGGAATGGTTCCCTGTGATCCGCTAAAAATAAAGGGAGCGCGATTGGCTCGCGCTCCCAATATTGATTAATGTGGCTCGTAAGTGGCTGAGCCTTTTTCTGGGAGTGGCAGTATCCAGATATTTCGGAACTGCATTTTGTTGCCGTGATCCTGAAGTCGGATTCTACCAGGCGTACCCTCGTTCTTATCTTCTGAACCACCGGTCACACCTTCGATAACGGTATTGTTCTGGACGGTGATTCCGTTTTGAACAACGGTGACACGTGCTGGTTCTGAAACTTTTCCATCTGCGCCCAATCGCGCGGATCTGAACGTAATGTCATAGGTTTGCCATTGTCGAGGTGGTTTGCATGCGTTCACCAACGGAGCAGACTGACTATAGACTGCGCCGCAATCGCCCTTGCCGGGACTTGCAAATCCATAGGAATCTAAGAGTTGAATTTCGTATCGACCCTGTTGGAAGACTCCGCTGTTACCACGTCCCTGACCTGTTTTGTCGGGCATGTAGGGCACTTTGAATTCAACATGGAGTTGATAGTCCATAAATTTCTCTTTGGTACCGACGTCACTTGAACCCGGAAGCACTTCAAAAGCACCATCTGGCTTTACGATCCATCGAGGTGCCGCGCCGCTAAGGTGTTGGAAATTATTGGTCAGTTCTTCCTGCTTGCCGCTATAGAGGACCTTAACACCCTTTACCGCGGGAATGGGTGCTGGAGGAGTCGTGGTGTCGTCTTTAGGCTCGTCTTGTCGGCTTGTTGCGATAGCAGGAACTGCCAAAGCCAATGTGGCGGCCGTCAGTCCAAACAGAATTCGAGCTGTTCGGCTCTTGGCGAATTGCATTTGAGTATCTCCTTTGATTGGTTAAAAGTAGAGCTTATTCGGTCTGGCGGTGACATAGACTCATGTCACTTTTTGAAAATTAGAGAAAACGGATGCGACTTACAGCTGCACAGATCAAAACAACAATACTGACAAAATAAAACGGGCTGTGTTGCAGTTCTATAAAGATCAGGCCAACAGAGAAAGGCGCACCATTCGTTAGATTAAATACAATCATTGCAAGTAAGGCGCCTAGTCCAGTGCTTACTCCAGCCGCAATTTCCATTTTCGTACCACGTTTGCGCTCAGTGGTGCGAAGCAGTGCCTCACCGACAAATCCCCCGCCCGCTAACGCAATCCAGAGTCCGAAAAACCCAAGACCCATGTGGGTGCTTACTAACAGGTATCCCACTGCAAATGCAGCCGTGGTGGCGACCACCGAGCCAAAGATCAATTTATCCGCGCGCACTTGGAACAGTGGTGAACTTTTGTTAGAGCTGCATTCTCTGCATCGCGCACCTACCGGTCCAAAAACGGTACAGTCAGGGCAAATGGGCTTCTCACATTTACCACACCTGAGTACTGTCTCCACATTATGACGTTCGCAGCGCATCTACAAATTCCTCACTACTATGCGGAGATCTCCAACATTCTTTCGAGCGATACTCTTGCCCATTTTCGAATTTCGGCTGGTACGCGGACTTCGTTGACCACTTTTCCATCAACCAGATTTTCCAATACCCACAATAGATAGTGCGGGTGGACACGATACATGGTCGAGCAGGGACAGATTACTGGATCAAGACAGAAAATTGTCTGGTCTGGATGCTCCTGCTGCAAGCGACTAACGAGATTGATTTCGGTTCCGACT
>CAISOI010000430.1 GCA_903886985.1 uncultured Chthonomonas sp. | reverse complement strand
CTCAGCCTACTTGCGCGGTGGTGGCAACTCCACTTTCTACACAAAGTCATTTCTTGCTCAAACGGAAATAACAGGTTTGAGGGTAATCAACGGTTCGAAGGCTTACGATTACGAGACGAGCAAAGCTCTGCAACTTGCCCTGTTTACACAACTTGGAATTTCGTATCCCAAAGCACGGGTTATTAATCACCCCGAGATGGCACTTCCCGCATCGGCGGGTTTACGGTTCCCCATCGTTGTGAAAGCAAATGTTGGTGGGAGCGGCGCGGGAATTGTGCGTTACGATTCGGCGCAAGCTCTTCAGGGAGCGATTACCGATGGGCTTGTGGATTTGGGTGTCGACTCTACAGCTCAGGTTCAGGAATACGTACCGGCACGGTCGGGATACATTACTCGGATAGAAACACTCGGTGGCAAATATCTCTACGCCATCAACGTGCACACAAATGGCGACAGCTTCAACCTCTGCCCGGCAGATATCTGCCAAACAACTTCTGGAGTTTCTCTGGCGCGGACTGCTTGTGCCATTGATGCCCCAAAATCCGGATTGACTGTCGAAGCGGTAACTCCTTCGAATGAAGTCATTGCCAACGTCGAAGCCATAGTACAGGGCGCGGGTATCGATGTTGGCGGCATTGAGATCATGGTGGATGATCGCGACGGCGCGGTACTCTACTACGACGTTAATGCACTGTCAAACTTTGTTGCTGACGCAGTAAATGTCATTGGATTTAACCCTCATGAGAAGCTGGTGGACTACCTAATATCGGAAGCAGGAGAGTAGAAATGCAATATGGCTACTGGCTGCCAATCTTCGGCGGATGGCTCAGAAACGTTGAAGACGAAAATATGCCTGCAACATGGGATTACGTTTCGAAACTCGCAAAGCGTGCGGAAGAGATTGGGTTTGATCTCACATTGGTAGCAGAACTCAATCTAAACGATATAAAAGGGGTTGAAGCCCCGTCGCTCGATGCGTGGTCAACGGCGGCGGCGTTAGCAGCAGTCACTTCCCGACAAGAGATCATGGTTGCTGTTCGCCCAACCTTCCACAATCCTGCACTCCTTGCTAAGGAGGCAGCAAATATTGATCACATTTCAAACGGAAGGCTTTCGCTCAATGTTGTATCCTCCTGGTGGGCAGACGAAGCTACAAAGTATGGCGTGAAATTCGAAAAGCATGACAATCGATATGCAAGAACCTCTGAATGGCTGAATATTCTGGACGGGGTTTGGGGGCAGGATCACTTTTCGTATAAAGGGAATTACTATTCCGTAGATGACAATGTCCTACAACCTAAGCCTGTCAATAATCGCCCGCGCCCATTTATCTACGCAGGAGGCGAATCGGAAGCCGCTAAAGATCTCATCTCATCAAAGTGCGATGGCTATGTCATGCATGGCGATCCACCGCAGAAGATTGGCGAGCGAATTTTGGACATGAAGAGGAGACGCAAAGAGAAGAAGCTTCCTCCTATGAAATTCGGTGTCGCGGCCTATTCCGTTGTAAGAGAAACGGACGAGGAAGTTGAGGCAGAATTGGCCCGAATTACTGATGTTAAATCTTCGGCAGCTGGATATGAGAATTACAAACAGTGGCTAGCAGGAACTCAGTTAGAACAGCAAGTCTCTTTGGAAGACTACTCGGTTTCGAACCGTGGGTTGAGGTCTGGAATAGTCGGAACTCCATCTGTGGTAAGAGAGAAAATCAAAGAGTTTGAAGCAGTTGGAGTCGACTTCCTGCTCTTGCAGTGCAGTCCACAATTGGAGGAGATGGAGCGGTTCGCCAATTTCATTATCCAACATAGCTATCATTAAGAAAGAAAGAACCGCAGCCTGTGAATAGGGAAATCGAAAGGAAATTTTCTCCGTCACAGACTGCGGTATCCGCTTACATGCTTACTTTGATTTAAAGTTACAGAATGGTTGCAGCGTCCTCGAAAGCAAGCCGAGGCAATCGTGGATATAGCTTTGAGCCGTCTCCGTACCCTAGATTACAAATAAAATTCACTTTGAACTTTCCATCGGGGAAAAACTCCGCATTTACGGCATCAGGATTGAACCCGGACATTGGACCACAATCGAGCCCAAGCGCCCGAGCCGCCATGATAAAGTACCCCGCTTGCAAGCTACTGTTTCGGAACGCAGTTTCCGTTGCAAGAGTATCATTGGAAGTAAACCAAGATTTTGCATCAGCATGCGGGAAGAGTTTGGGCAATTCATTGTAAAATTCTGTGTCATATGCAAATATAGCAACTGCTCCTGCAGTTTCCGATTTGATCCTATTGGCTTCAGCCAATGCAGGTAACAAGCGTGCTTTACCGTCTGTTGTGGTTAGAAAAACTATTCGTAAAGGGCAGCAATTCGCACTCGTCGGCCCCCATTTGGTAAGATCATAAATGGCTTTAAGGAGATCCTCATCGACGGGCTTCGGCTCCCATGCATAGTAGGTTCGTGCCTCTACAAAAAGTTGGTCTAACGCCACTGTTGAAATGGCGGAATGGTCTGACATGTTTATCTCCCTGTTAAATAAATCAATCTTGTTACTTGCTTCTTCACGGCATTGTATAACCATATTGGCATTCGGTGCGTCTGTCCAATTTTGCACTTCTCGTTCCTGTGCAGGAATATCATCATTTGTAGCACCAGTTCAAACCCCTGTTGCAAAACGGTCTTTTCCAAACCAATCACTAGATATTAATGTGAGCGCTAACCTATGTGTGGACTGGCGTGACGTTGAGAAAGCAGACCGAAATTTTGTCTGGCAACCGCTAGATGAAGCCCTAAAGAATTGTACTAAGCACCACATTAAACCCAATATCACTATAAGAGTACGCAATCCGCTGCACCTGAATTTCGAGAATTTTATTTATTTGGACAGCGGAGACAAAAGTGGATGTCCGACTATCTGGGGTACGGAATATCGCAATCGGGCGACACGGTTCATAAATGCGTTAGCAGAGCGATATGCCCGAAATCAACAGATTGGCTCGATTACCATCGACATTAGTCAAACAGGGAATACTACTCTCTTTCCACCTACCGCGTCTCCAACAGATTTCAATCTATGGATAGGCGACAAGTTCGCGCAACGGGAGTTTGGTATATGGGTGCTCAAGAAATATGGAGGAGGGGGCCCGCTCCGAGATGCCTGGGGAGAAAAAGTAAAATGTCCTACTTCAGCCATGCCATTTTCTTATGCAGCCCGATTAAACGACCGTAGCTGGATTGACCTGCAGGAGTGGATATCGCAATCCACAGCACAGTGGATTACGACAATGTTTGAGATACTGCGGAAGAAATCGATTGATATGGTGCTCTTTCTACATATACGTCCTGATATGTTTGCCACTTCAAATCCTCTACCAGATTTCTCTATGACAGCTTTGCGGTACGTCCGAACAGGAATTGACATTAACCCAGCAGACCAATGGGACGCAATAACATCCGCCCGATTACATGCAGCTATTAAAAGACACCATCTTACTCTGCAATATACAAATATCAACAAGACAAATGGTACTCAGTTTGTGACAGATGCTTCGGTAAAAGCTCGTTCAAATACGAAATTTGCTGAAACGTCCTCAGGCAGAACTTCAAAATCAGTCGTACTCTTCCCTTCGACAAGTATCATGATCGATAGCAGATCCGATTACTCTATCATGAAGTTGTTAAAACTATCGAATGACAACTTGATGGAAGAGAATGGGCTGCAATCAAAAGAACTGGCTGGCTACGAAACCATTGTAGTTCCGGCAATTGAGACCATAGAATTGCAAACATGGGAGATACTTAAGACATTCGTTGAGCATGGGGGAAGATTAATTGTTAATGCAACTGCAAAGCGGCTCAAGACTGTCGAGATGGACGATCAACCTGCCAGAGACATTCGATCATGGAACCCATTAATCAGAGGGCTCGTGAAATATGTCGACCAAAATACCGTTGAAGGGTATCTCAACTTTGTCGCAGAAAAATTACTCATCCACAATTGAGAAGAGCCGCCAGACGGCGGCTCACTCTCACTCTTCATTTGTGGCAATCTGCTCAATTTCGTCATATATTGACGGAGGAACAGTTACTTTTAGTCCGCGATCCAATTTCTTCTGCTTACGAGCTTGTTGAATGCACTTCAATTCAAAGCACAGATAAGCTCCACGGCCATTTGCTTTACCAGACATATCCACGAGGACTGACCCATCCGTCAGTCTAACTACGCGAATTAGTCCGCGCTTTTGGCCGGATGTGCGGCAAGCAACACATGTCCTTACTGGAACATGCCGTGGTTTGCGACTTCCTGACGGAGACTGCTCGCTCACCAGATTAGACCTTATTCCTTGAATTTAGAAGGATCAAAATCGCCCAGTTCAATCATTGGAAGGCTGTCATCCGCTTCGTCCATAAATAGGGTTTCATGCGGATCAGGTGTATAGCCTTGATTTTCCACGGTTGTTTCTAACAATGTCGCTTCCGTACTTTCGCCGCCCTCGGCGCTTGTGGCTGCAATCAGTGCAGCTTTAGCGACCTGAGCTTCACTTCGAATGTCGATCCTCCAACCAGTCAATCTAGCCGCTAGGCGCACATTCTGTCCGGACTTTCCAATTGCCAAAGAAAGTTGATTGTCTGGAACAATTGCAAACGCGCTCTTGGTCTCTTCATTGATCGTGACCTTCACCGCTTTTGCAGGTGAAAGCGCTTCTGCAACGAACAGATTTATCTCAGGGCACCATCTAACGATGTCCACCTTTTCATCATAGAGCTCATTGACAACTGCCTGTACGCGGCTGCCACGATGTCCCACGCAACTGCCTACTGGATCGATCTTTTCGTCTCGCGAAAAGACTGCGATCTTCGATCGCGCGCCTGGTTCACGAGCGACCGACTTAATGGTCACTATTCCATCTGCGATTTCAGGGACTTCTAACTCAAAGAGTCGTCGGATAATACTCGGATGCGTTCTGGAGACGATAATCTGTGGGCCTTTTGGTGTCCTGCGGACTTCCAGTAAGTAGAGCTTAAGCCTATCATTGAATCGATACGGTTCGGAGTCTACCTGCTCCTGTGGAGGGAGAAGCGCTTCGATTTTACCAAGATTAATGAAGACGTTTTTGAATTCGCGACGTTGAACGGTTCCGGTGATTATTTCTCCGACTCGCTCGACATATTCGTCATAAACCTTATCGCGTTCTTGTTCACGAATTCGTTGTACTAAGACCTGTTTTGCTGTTTGAGCATCAATACGTCCGACATTATGAGGGGTTACGTCCAATTCGATAACGGAGCCTAATTTAGCATTAGCGTCAACCGCACGGGCATCAGTCACGGTGATCTCGTTGGATTCCAGTTCGTCTTTGT
>CAISOI010000429.1 GCA_903886985.1 uncultured Chthonomonas sp. | reverse complement strand
CATCATCGACGTTTACGTTGGTTCCTTTGCCGTATCTCTCACGAACCTTAGGGTCCTCTTTCGTAACATCCAGTGCCGTGACCAGTTTGGCAGAAGTTAGTATATCAAATGCTTTCTGGTTCAACGCGTCCATTCCTTTCAAGGAATCAACACCTGTCCTAAATCTGTCAATGTTAGTCAACATTTTACGACGATCCGCGAGGCGATCCAATGACACTCCGCTTAACACCATATCTGCCATTAGCGGACCATCAGGCTTAAACGCTTCATGCTCTAAACCAAGAAACCCTGCATCTCCTGGATTTGCCCACTCCATGTGCCCCATTTTTGGAGCAAGCCCCACAAAAGGAGGAACGGTTTTATCTGTAGGTCCCTGAAGACGAGAAATGACTGATCCCATGCTCGGAACGTGCATCTGGTTAAATTCTGCAGCGGAATAACCGTGGTTACAAATGTGGCTGTCATGCTCATCCCGCGCACCGACCAGCGACCGAATAATAGCAAACTTGTCCATCATTTTGGCCATCATCGGGAAGTGTTCGCAAATCTCAATCCCTGGTACATTGGTCTTGATTGGTTTGAATTCTCCACGAATATCTGCGGGAGCATCCATTTTGAGATCGAAGAAGTCTTGATGAGGAGGTCCACCCGGCAAAAACACCATGATAATTGCTTTGTGGTTATTCTTTATTCCTTTGGAGGCTTCTGCTTTCAGAATGTCGGGGAGTGCCATTCCGCCTAAAGCCAGACCGCCGATCTTCAAAAACTCTCGGCGCGAAACTCCATCACAAAATTGACCTGCAGAGCCGCGAATGGTAAGCATCGATGATTAACTCCTACAAAACTCATACAAGTAGAGACTATAACACTATTATGATAGAGTGAGAGACATTTTTCGTATTGATGTTTCAAAAAGGGTTTGGTGAATTTGCCGTTTTTGACGCCAATTGCGAAATTACTACCACATCTGTGAAATTATTTTGCAATGCTATTGACTCGGCACGTAGTCTGTGATATTGTTTACTTATCACTTGACCCGTTATTGGTTCATGATATCGGTTTTGCTACGGAGGTAGTCCTCACAGTTTGTGGATACGCCATATCCTGATGTTAAGTATAGAAACAATGTCGGTCTCATTACTTTCGTCAGCCTGTCCAAGAAACCCCGTAATGGAACTCTATGGGCAGTGACCGCCACAGACCACCGGCGCACGCATCGCCGTCCACACACAATTCCTATATTCAACTAATCGCAAAGCGATTAACCACTTTCAGACCGACATTACGGTCACTATTCTTTCTCTCAAGATTTTCTTATTTATAACTGGAGTCGAATTATGGAACGCAGCATGGTGTGGTGCACACTTGCGCTGGGTTGTTTGGGGCTTTTTGTAGGTCTGCTCGCCACGACTGGTGGTGCATTATCGTTTAAGGCGTTCGATCGCGTGGAGAAGTCGAATCGCTGGATGGCATTGCTTCTGCCATTTCTAATTTTCGCAATCACTTTGCCTTCTCTCGCGCCGTTTGCTGGGGGCCACGGTTTCGGCTCAGGGTTTCTCTATGGCGGGTTGGCTGCAATTTTGTCGGGTTATCTTTTACTTAGATTCCAACCGAACATGCGAACTTTTGTTTCTGGAACAGTGATACTAGCACCGATGTGGGCAGGAATTGTTGCTTTGAGTGCTGTCGCGCTCGGCAATAGAGACATTTTAATCGACGGTTTCATCGGTGTCGCTATTGGAATGTTGTCAGTTACTTTCTTCTTGCGGCAAGGTCTGGATGAGACAAGTGACAACGCTCCTGTAACAATAGGAATGATTACCGGAATTGGATTCACCACATCCCTCGCTGCGGCAATGGCTCTAGGTGAATTTCATGGCACAACCATGGAGATTGCAAGACAGTTCAGTACGGCTGCTTTAGAATTAGGAACATTAGTGCCTTTTGCTGCTCTAATTGGCTCGATTCCGGGTGCCCTACTCGCTCGGCCGTTCATGAATAACAAAGTCGTAGCGTCCGTTGCCGGTGCCACGAGCTCAGTAGTGCAATCAACTTTCTTCCAAAGACGATTAGAGCAAATTGCTCAATTTTTGGTCAGTTCAGCAATTGTTCTTAGTGGCTCATGGTTTATCCAACGGCATATTGATGAGGATTATTTCTTCAAGTCAATTCTTGTTGGCTTATTCTCATTTATGGCCGTATGGTGGCTAAATAGCGAAGCTGATTCCAATTCTAAACAAACCCTCACAACTGCAATGCACTATCGCCCTCTGGCAATCTTGGTGGTTCTAGGTGCAAGCATGGTGACCTACGCCTGGCTGCACAATTATGGAGTCTGTGTTGCGCTACTCCCCGCATGGTTAGTAATCGCAATGATCGCAATTCGACAAACCAGCCCAATTACGAAGTCAGAGGAGCATCGCGCTTTTATATCCCTAGACGATATGCTTTCACCAGCACTCTTCGCAACGATACTCGGACTACTGAGATTTGTTCAAGTACGATTTCAATCAGAACTCAAGGGCGTTTCCATCGCCGACCAATATGCGATTTTTGGATTCTTAGTAGGAATGTCCGCACCATGGATATTTGCGGAAGCGTCGTCCTTTCGAATCGTTCCGGGCAAATTGAGCGTAATAGCTATGATAAAACTGTGCACGGTGGGCCTTGCTGCGGTTGCCCTTCCGGGTGTAATCATCATTCTATGGAAATCTAAAGCTATTCTCGCTCTGCTCGGCGGATTGGCTTTATCGTTGAGTGGTTTTTCACCACTTTCGTCCCAACCCCTATCCGCGAGAGCGCGCCAAATGTCGGGGCTCTTTGCGTTAGCGATGGCTCTTGCGGTTTCACAGTGGACACACCATGCACTTCTGATAAATGCGCTGACCCGTAGTCAAAAAATCCACTACTTGGAATACATTCTTCTGGCGGTCGGCGGGGCACTCATCGTGACGGACATTGTCGGGAGGGTGATCGCAAATAAAGAGCACTCCAACCTGACAGTTGGCAAAGGAACTGCCCGATGAGTTCCTTAATTGGTATTGCAAAGTCAGTTGGCCGAATACTCCCGCGAAACCTCGCCGTTCTCGGTGCGCTGGGGGCAATTTGGTACGGTTTTTCCACGTCCTTTGATAATGAACCTGCGATGGGAACAGTAGTTGGAACCGTCAAGTTGAATGAATACAAGCAACCATTGGAGGGAGCCGAAATATTCTTCACCCCACTCACATCGGAAGGTGGACAACGTCGTCGCTATGCAAACTCAAACAAAAAGGGTGAGTTCCGCCTCAACCATATCGAATCCGGCGAGTACGAAGTTACGGCGTCGTCCTCGTCCCATCAGGTGAACATTTCTACTATCATAGTAGAAGAGGGCGGAGTCACACCAGTAAGGCTTTCGTTAGAAAGGTCGCATTCCGAATTATCCAGCTCTGTCCACCAACGAATTTTTACGACATCAGAGAAGGCAGTCTTTCCGGTGCGGGGATATATTACGTCGCTTGATAAGTCAAAATCCGATAAGTTGACCATGCGGATATACAAAACGCGCCTGTCCGATGTGTTTTCCCGTCCCGGTGGTGAGAAGGCACTCAACGAACTGCACCCGACCTACGATTATGACCAGACATCCCCACCTACGAGTATTCCTCAGAGTCTCTTAATATTAGCCAATGGGAAAACGATGGAACCGTTTCAGACAAAGGAATATTCCATTAAGGATGCGGATCGAGAGGGCTTCTATTTCAAACGTCTGCCAATGGATATCCACGAACCGGGCCTCTACTTAACTGAAGTAAAGCATGAAAAGGCAAGTGTAGCCAACTGGGTTCTAATAACCGATACTGCATTGGTTTTGAAACAGACACCTGACCAATTGCTCGCGTATGTCTCGGACCTTAAGAACGGAACTCCCTATTCAGGCAGTCAAATAAGAGCCTACCGAGATGGAAAACTGATAACCACTGGCATGACGGACAATCAGGGCATTTTCAAAACGTCTATCGCCTCCAACTCGAAATTCACGGAGGGAAATGAGCGATCCAAGTTTGTCGCGGTGGCGATTCATGGAAATGACGAGTCGATCGTCAATCGTGATGAATACGAACGCAGAGAAGAAGATGGCAAGTACCGGGCATATGTCTATACCGACCGCCCAATATACCGTCCGGGCCAACAGATAAATTATAAAGGTGTCACTCGGCGAGCAGACGATCCTGGCGTGAAATATTCTATCGCTAATCAGGTCCCAATTGGACTTGAAATACATGATCCCAACGGCGAAAAGATCTTCTCGGACCACAAATCGACCAATTCATATGGATCATTTAATGGAAAGTTTGCCCTCAGCCCTGAGGCTCGAACGGGAGTTTACACAATTGTAACGGACATGGGCGGTGTGAAACAGACTAATGATTTTGTTGTCGCCTCGTACCGGAAACCCGAATTTGAAGTCACCATTACGCCGACAAAGAAGACTTTTGTGAGAGGCGAGACAATTGAAGCGGACGTCTCAGCTAAATATTATTTTGGTGCTCCCGTTGCGGGTGCCAAAGTGGAAGTTTACAATTACTCCATGGTCGATTGGGCGGCTGAATATCCTGATGACTATGATTATGACCCTGAAGACGACAGGAACTCCCGTGCTTCCTTCTCGTCAATGCAATACTTGGGGTCCACCGATGGAAGTCGGATGCAAATCGTTCTCGATGAGAACGGCAAAGGCAAAATACGGCTAACTCCAAAAGTGAACAAGGATGACAATCTCTCTCAGAGTCAAATTATTACCCTCTCTGCCACTGTAACAGATGATGCAGGTCGCAATGTGGCTGAAGAGAAGACCGTACAAGTAACCGCAGGTGATTTTGCATTGTCAGTGCGCCCAGAAGGCTATCTTGGAGAACCTGGCAAACCAACTCAGGTGACCATCAGTGTGCGGGATATGAATCACAAACCAATTGCAAATCGACGCGTTTCCCTTCAATACGGAACGTCGAAATGGAAAGACAATCAGGAAACCTTCACGGTATTGGGAAAGCTAGATGCAACAACCGGGTCCGACGGCAAAGCCACATTAAGTTTGACTCCGGCGAAACGGGGAGAGCTTAGATTAACAGCGACGGTTTTGGACGACCATCAGCGGACGATCACGGGGCAAGCCTACCTATGGGTTGCCAGCGATCATGACAATGATCTTGATACAACGTATGAGGATCTAAGTTTATCCACTGACAAACGGAAATATTCTCCGGGAGAGACCGCACGAGTGCTAGTAAACACGGGTCAAGTTGGGCAGACGGCGCTGTTTACTATCGAAGGGGATCGTATCTATTCCGCATTCACTGTTCCGATTACCTCCAAAAGCACCGTAATCAAGGTACCTGTTTTATCGTCCTACGGTCCCAATGTGATGCTGGCTGTATGTTACGTTAAGGGCAAGAAATTCGCTCAGACGAGCACGGGGCTGCGTGTAAACATACAAATGCGATCTATCAACGTGAAAGTCACCCCCGACCGAACACCCGCATCGTCTACGCTGCTCGCGGGCTATCAACCGGGCGACAAAATAAAATACAACATTAAGACCACCGACTATAAAGGCAATCCAGTCGCCTCCGAGGTTTCGCTCGCAGTTGTAGACGAGTCAATCTTCGCTTTACGTGAAGATTCGCCCAATAGCATTGTCGACGTGTTTTATCCGCGCCGATACAACCGTGTACAGACTTATTACTCGTTCGCGATTGAATACCTAGGAGATGCTAACAAAGCAGAACCTAAAACTACTGCCCGTAAACATTTTCCTGATACAGCTTACTGGAACCCCGACATCAGAACCGATTCTAATGGCAAGGCGACAGTTGCATTTGCATTACCAGACAATTTGACAACGTGGAGAGCAACCGCCGTAGCCCAAACTTCCAATACTTCGTTTGGGAGCGGCATTACCAAGGTTATTTCCAATAAGCCATTTTTGGTAAGAGTGGAACTGCCGAGATTCGCCACTCAGAAAGACGAATCCCAGATCATTGCCGTTATTCACAACGAGACGGGTTCAGATCAGACTTCACTCGTTAAATTGAGAACTGCAAGTCTTACTGTTTTTGGCAGTGACCAACAGACCGTCAGTGTGAAATCCGGTGGTACAGCGACTATCAAGTGGAAAATTACGTCAGGTGATCAACAGGATGCAAGTGTTGACGTCTCTGCATGGACTCCAAAAAAGCCTGACGGCACTCAGTTTGCAGATCGAGTAGAGCTTCATTTCCCCATTCGACCACACGGTCGAGAGGAATTTACTACATTCTCCGGCGAAGTTACGGCAAAGCCTTCTACGGAGGTATTCCATATGGAATCTAACTCTGTGCCGTCATCCGCCAGGATGACTATTCGAATTAGCCCATCCATAGCGAACAGTCTGACCGGAGCACTCGACTACCTCGTCGGTTTCCCTTATGGTTGTACCGAGCAGACCATGAGTCGTTTCCTACCCGATGTCATGGCAATGCAATTAAAGGGCCTCAATCCCAAATTTGTCTCTGATCAGAAGATTAAGTTGCCGACGATGATCAGGGATGGGCTCTCGAGGCTCTCAAAATTCCAACACCAGTCTGGCGGATGGGGTTGGTGGATTCAGGACGAAGATGATGCATGGATGACAGCATATGTTCTCTACGGACTGGGTACTGCAAAACGCGCCGGGGTTCAGATTAACCCAGACATGCTTAACAGAGGTGTTGCCGCTTCTGGCAGGATGTTTGATAAGGCTGGCGGTGACGATTCTGCATTTCTTCTTTACGGGTTGGCGGTGTCGGAAACGCCTGAAGGCAAGAAAATTGCCACTGCTAAAATGAAGTTGTTGAAACCGGCAAACCTCTCCCCACGTGGGCTGGCGTTCTATTCGATGTTGGAATCGGAACTCAAAATTGCGAAACCGGTTGGGTTAGACCTGCTGATCCGAACCAGTCAATCTAACGATAATCTATTGCACTGGACCGTGAGTAATCTCGACTCATTTCACTGGTCCGACCAGAGCGTGACCGCTCTTGCAACCCGCGCAATGCTAAAATCGAACCCGAATGATCCTCGTATAGCTACAGCCATTCGATGGCTAATGTTGCACCGAAACGGTGATCAGTGGTCGGATACATGGTCCACATCATGTGTGATAGCGACAATTTGTGATTATGTGAAAGTTTCACATCAGGAAACGCCTTCACCAGCAACGGTTGTTGTGAACCTAAATGGCAAAGAATATGCGAAGCTTGATATCTCGGCTGGAAGCAACGAAGAGATGATTCTAAGAATTCCGGCAAGCAAGCTCAATACTGGTCGCAATGAAGTCACTCTTACAAAGACTGATGGATCGACCACTTTCTATTCCGCGGAGATGCGACAAACGGCACTTATGGAAGATATGAAAGCGGCTGATTCAAAAGCGATCACCATTGACCGCATCTACCTCCGGCTCACCGGCAGAAAATTAAACAACGGTGGTTATCGACTGGAAGCCGAACAGACAGGCAATCACCTGAATATTGGCGATAAGATACGGGTCAAGTTGACAATTACGGTAACGAAGCCGCTGGATTATGTCTTGATAGAAGATGCTCTGCCTTCGGGGTGCGAGGTTTCGGAACTTGGAACAGCCGATTCATTTGAGGATGGATGGAAGAACTGGTGGTGCGATATGGATGTCCGCGACGATAGAATAGCATTCTTT
>CAISOI010000428.1 GCA_903886985.1 uncultured Chthonomonas sp. | reverse complement strand
GTCTTCCGAGAATTGTCGGTCATTGATAATCTCCGCCTCGTCCTACAATTCACTGATCTCACCAAATCAGATCAAGATGCCAAAATAGACACTCTGCTTAACGAACTCAATTTAGACCGATTAAGAAATCAAAAGGGTAAGACACTCTCGGGTGGAGAACGAAGGCGCGTAGAAATTGCTCGTGCTCTGGCAACTTCACCTCACTTCATTCTTTTAGACGAACCCTTTACGGGCGTTGACCCTATTGCCATTCAAGAGATTCAGCAAATTGTTCGACAACTTAGAGACCGCAACATTGGAATTCTCATCACAGATCATAATGTCCAGGCAACATTAAGGATTACGGAGCGCGCCTACATCATTGCAGATGGTCAAATCCGCGCATCAGGTACGTCTGAAGAACTGCCAAACGATCCAAATGCGCGTAAATTCTATTTTGGCGACGAATTTCAAGGTTAAGGCTATCCAATGAAAATTGTAGATCGCCTAATCTGGCGCGAGCTGTTTGGCCCTTTCTTGAACAGTGTTTTTATGTTTGTGATGATGCTGTTCACTTCAGCATATCTTCAGAAGTTGATGGATCTTGTTGCGAGAGGTGCTACCACAGCAACGGTAGCAAAAGTTGGTTTTTATAGTCTCCCGCTCATCATTACTCAGACTCTCCCGATGGGGATGTTGCTCGGAACCATCCTCGCGATGGGACGCTTGTCCGGGGACAGTGAAAATATTGCATTGCATGCATGTGGAATCAGCTTTTATCGCATGGCTCGTCCCATAGGAATTATGGGTTTCTTGATCGGGGTCCTCGCAATGGCATGGAACGAAACGATAGTGCCTCCGGCTACCACACAGATGTACAAACTGCAGGCAGAGGTCGTGGAGGCTGTTGCAAACACCAATATTGCTATATCTTACAACGTGAAGCGAAAAGGGACCGATCTCATTGATGAGTGGGTCTATATTGCAGGCGGATATGACAAGAATTCTCAGTCACTTCTGGCAGTAACAATACTCAAATTTAGTGAGAAAGATCCTAAAAAACCGGAAGTACTCATCCGCGCAGAACGCGCAAAGGCAGCCAGTGCTGATCCCGGTGAGTTCAACTGGGACCTTTACGACGTTACTGTTAAATATCTTGATCCAACCGGTCAGAGCAGGTATGTTCAAGAGACGCATATTGACCATACTCGCCCCAAGGATCTGCCGCGAGGAACAGGTTTCAAACGAGATTTCAAAGGAATTGTCCAGAACGAAGTACAAGATAATCGCCAAATGACATTTCGGCAATTGCGTGATAAGATAAATGCAGAGCGAAATGAAGTTAGTCAGGAGTTGGTGAGAGCCGACGAGTTTGATCTTTGGAGCAAAATAGCCCTGCCACTTGCTACGTTCATATTTGGCTTAGTTGCAGCTCCTCTTGGTATCAGACCGCAAAGAGGCAGCAAGGCTATGGGCTTTGGCGTAGCAATAATATGTATATTTCTATATTGGTTCACACACAATTCGATGTACACAGTAGCAAAAGGAGGCGCGGTTTCACCAATGGCTGCGGCGTTTACCTCAGACATAATCGGAATCATCGCTTCAATTGTTTTGATGTCACGTACTCGACAGTGAGGAATTAGATGTTCTGGACTGTTCTCGCAATAGTTATGACCGCTGTGATGGGCGGCATTATAGCCTACAACGGGGACCTCATTGGGCGTAAGTACGGCAAACGGCGAACAAAACTTTGGGGGCTGCGCCCCAAACATTCTGCCATCATCATCACAAGCGTTACCGGTGGTGCAATTTCCCTCTTAACTATAATTGCCCTGTTTGCCCTCGTTCCTCCCATTCGACGCATCATCATGGATGGTGAAACCGCCATCAGATTGTCAAAAGACCTTAGAGCAGAAAACGATACTCTGGCACAAAAACAGGCTACGATGTTGAATACTATCTCAAAAGCAACGGAAGATTTAAAACACACCAACGTTCAGCTAGCCGAGTCCCGTGGACAGCTTACAGCAATGACTAGCAACTTACAGACTAAGCAGCGAGAACTTAACCTGTTGACTGCGCGAGCATCAGCCCTACAGGTCAAGCTTAATAGTGCTGACGCACGATTGCATGCTGAACAAAGAAGATATGCAGACCTTTTTAAGATAAGAACCGCACTTCAGAAAACCAACTCCTCCCTTTCGTCAAAGAATTTGTTGCTCACCAACATCAACACGGATCTTAACGCTGAAAGTGCACGTCTCTCAACTGAGAATGCTAAATTGTCCGCTACCAACACTCAACTAGCGAAGTTAAATACAG
>CAISOI010000427.1 GCA_903886985.1 uncultured Chthonomonas sp. | reverse complement strand
TTCCAGAGCTTGTTGCAGAATTGTCCTGCAAGCTTTACGCCATCTTCGCGGAACCGAATATCCTGGTTCATCCCTGCATGTTGGAGCAGGTAAAACCGCATGGCATCTGCGCCATAAAGGTCCGCCATCAAGAGTGGGTCCACTCCGTTGCCCTTGCTCTTGGACATACGGTCGCCGTTTTTATCCAACACAGTCGCGTGGATGTAGACCTCATTAAATGGAATCTGACCCATAAAATCGATACCGGTCATGATCATTCGGGCAACCCACAGGAAGATAATCTCCTGGGCTGTCGACAACATGTTGGTTGGGTACCAGAAGGCGAGATCTTCGGTTTCGCGCGGCCAGCCAAGCACGGCGTGGGGCCACAGTGCACTGGAAAACCAGGTGTCCAACACGTCTTCATCTTGCCTTAAGAGCGACTCATCAACCCCAAGCTTGTTGGCTGCATCGGCGCCATTTCTCGCAGCCGTAAATTTTCCGTCTTCTGTCCACCAGACCGGAATGCGATGTCCCCACCATAACTGACGTGAAATACACCAAGGCTGAATTTTGTCCATCCACTCTAAGTAGATGCGCTTATATCTTTCTGGTACAAACTGGATCGTGCCATCCTGCACGGCGTCAATCGCTGGTTGTGCCAGCGATTTCATCTCCGCAAACCACTGTTCTGATAACAGAGGCTCGATCACGGTTCCACACCGGTCACAGAGTGGAAGCTGAATTTTGTAATCCTCGATCTTTTCTAAAAGACCGAGTTTCTCCATCTCCTCGACCACTTTGGCGCGCGCGGCAAATCTATCCAAACCGGTGAATGCGGGTCCAGCCAATTCAGTCATACTTCCGTCGATCCCGATCACAATATGTTGGGGCAGCTGATTGCGCAAACCAGCCTCGAAGTCATTCAGGTCGTGCGCAGGCGTCACCTTCACTGCACCAGTTCCAAATTCCATTTTTGCGTATAAGTCGGCAATCAATGGAATCTCGCGATCGGTTAGAGGAAGCTTCAACATCTTTCCAAACAGGTTGGCATAACGTGCATCTTCTGGATTCGCCGCCACGGCGGAGTCACCCAAAAGTGTTTCGGGTCGAGTAGTTGCAATCGTCACAAATCCGCTGCCATCGGCGAAGGGATATTTGAAGTGATAGAGTTTGCCACCCCGCTCTTCACTGTTGACCTCGATATCTGAAATCGCACTCTGGCACCGTGGACACCAGTTGACCACGCGTGCGCCACGATAGATTAAGCCGCGATCCCACCATCTTAAAAACTCTTCGTAAATGGCATCCACATAGGACTCATCCATAGTGAATCTTGCACGATCCCAATCATAGGAGCAGCCTAATTTGTGAAATTGGAGATAGATTCGATCTCCATATTCCTTGCGCCATTCCCAACATCGCTCGATAAAGGCATCACGCCCCAGATCGTGCCGCGTCTTGCCCTCTTTTGCGAGCTGTTTCTCTACCACGTTCTGTGTGGCAATTCCAGCGTGGTCCGTTCCGGGAACAGTTAGTGCATTGTCGCCCTTCATACGGTGCCAGCGCGTCATGGTATCGATGACGGTATTATTCAACGCATGCCCCATATGGAGGCTCCCAGTAATATTTGGGGGTGGGATGGTGATACAGTAGGGTTTGCCTTCTCCCTCAGGAGATGCTTTGAAATACCCTTTGTCCAACCATTCCTGATACCAGCGATCCTCCACCAGTTTCGGATCGTACGCTTTTGCCAATTCCATCATAAACTCCTTATAATGTGCGGGCAAACAAAATGCCCGCGTCCTTTAGACAAATCCAAAGGACGCGGGCATGAATTCCCACGCGGTACCACCTTCGTTCCGAGTTTGCTGACTTACAGCAACCCGACTCTTATGCGCGATAACGTGCGCCAAACGGCAATCCTTACTCTATTTCAGGATTGCGGCTCCCGGGCGACCTTCAATTCCTCTGCGCCAAGCGATTTCCACCATTCTCGCTCTCTCTGTGACGCACTTTGGAACCTACTCCTCCCGATCTGTGCCTTTAACCGTAACTTGTGGGTCTATTATATCCGTGAAGCGGTTGTGCGTCAAATTTGCTGGTGGTTATGTCTCTGTTGACTGATTTGCAGCCACGTCACCTAAACACAATCTTTACCCAATCCGTTTCAAATTGTCACGATAGTACTGTGCGCGTTTTGCATAATGTGCCGAGTTCTTTAGCATTCCCGCAATCTGCTCCTCTGACAACTCACGAATAACTTTTGCAGGCATGCCCACCGCAAGAGACCTTGCAGGAATCTCCTTCCCCTCAGTAACGAGTGCGCCTGCGCCCACGAGAGTATTTTCACCAATAACTGCTCCGGTCAGGACTATAGCCTGCATTCCTATGAGGCAACCATTTCCAATTTTACATCCGTGAATCATCGCTTGATGGCCGATGGTCACGTTCTCACCGACGATTGCCGGGTAGCCAAAATCGATATGAAGCACGGCACCCTCTTGCACATTGCTGCCGTTTCCCACAGAGATTGGCTCATCGTCCGCGCGAATAACCGCACCGGGCCAGACCGTAACATCCTCTCCCAGCGTCACGGCGCCAATTATCGTCGCCTCCGGCGAAATATATGCCGACGGGTGAATCTTTGGTACTCGGTCGCCAAGACTGTAAATCGCCATCTGTCTTCTCCTGAATTAAAACTGAATCGTCTGTTTTTCTTTGTACCTAATTAACCTTTCCATACGTCAATTCCTTATCAACTCTATAGTAAGATTGCATGGTAACCTAACTACATTGGCTCACGGGCAATAACGCTCCGCCTCTGAATTTGAAGGGACAAGATC
>CAISOI010000426.1 GCA_903886985.1 uncultured Chthonomonas sp. | reverse complement strand
CTCTTTCCGAAATCGAATGAGGTCGCCGGATGGGCATTGAAAGAGGGGCCGAAGTTCTTCAACAACGATCAACTCTTCGACTATATGGATGGTGCCGCAGAGATACCGAAGAGCTATGCGTTCAAACAGTTAGGCACAGCAAAATATCAGAAATCGGCGGTGCTCAATCTGGAAGTTGCGGTCTTTGATATGTCTCGTGCGGATGACGCCTTTGGATACTACAGTGCACGCGTCTTTTTGGAGCGCAGTCCTCGATCCAAGGACAGAGTTATAGCATTGGATCATCCTGCACATCTCTATTCGTCGGTGGGGGCACTGACATTCTGGAAGGATCGCTACACTGTAATTATCCAGCCAGAAATTGGTAGACCGGATGACAATACTTTGATCCAGTTTGCAAAGACAGTCTCTGCAAAAATTAAGTCAAAAGGTGCGCTCCCAGCATTACTTAATCTATTGCCCAAAGATAAGCAGATAGCGGGAACCGCGCGCCTGGTAAATGGAAAAGCAACCTTTGATGCAACAGTTATGTTCCTTCCAAAGGACCTGTTTGGGCTCGGAGATCATCCTCAGATCGTTGCGGCAGATTATAATATTCCCGGAAAGAACGTCACTATATTTGTTGCGAAATACAGATCGCCTAAGGCAACAAGAAGCGCCATGAGTAACTATATGGCGTATGCGTGGCCACCCACTCCGTTGGATGATCCACGCGATAATACTATGTTTATGATAGCTACTACCGCTAAGCAGCACGGAACAGGGGCACGAATATTGCCGGGAAATCTGCTTGCAGTGATTGTTGGCGCGAAGGATGCGGATAGTGCTGGTCTTGGGTTAAAGTTATTCGATAAGAAATAGGGTTGAGTGTTCTCTCGCCATTTTGGAACAGCATTTTCATCTCATAAACCCCTCGTGCTCTAGATCAAACGTCGTAACTTTTTGAGAAGGATTTCACAACTGAAGTGAGGAAATTGCGTTTATGAAACTCTATTCCTGGAACGTAAACGGTATCCGTGCTGTCCTTCGCAAAGATGTTTTTCACCCCTTTATTGATTCTGAGAATCCTGATATTCTCTGCCTTCAAGAGACGAAGGCACAGCCTGAGGATGTCGCTGTCGATCTGCCTGCGTATCATGAATATTGGCACTCGGCGGAGAAGAAGGGATATTCAGGTACAGCGATCTACAGCAAAACCGAACCACTCGCAGTCACTAAAGGGCTGAGTGAAACCGTTCTCAAGAATTACTCCGTTTCAGCAGATGAGTATGGCGACACCAATCGCGAAGGGCGAGTATTGACAGCGGAATACGCCGACTTCTATCTGGTTACCGTCTATACTCCGAATGCCAAAGAGGATCTCAGCCGAATTCCAATGCGGCGTGATTTTTGGGACCCAGCCTTTCTGGCACATTGTGTAGAATTGGAAAAATCCAAGCCAGTTGTATTCTGTGGTGATTTGAATGTAGCGCACACGGAAATGGATCTCGCCAATCCCAAATCCAATGTTGGTAAAAAGGGATTTACCGCAGAAGAACGATCAGGTTTTCAAGCGTTTGTAGATGCTGGATTTGTAGATACATTTCGAATGTTCAAAGAAGGCAATGGGTACTACACCTGGTGGAGCAACTTTGCTGGAGCG
>CAISOI010000425.1 GCA_903886985.1 uncultured Chthonomonas sp. | reverse complement strand
GTCAAAGGTTATGGTAAAGTTTGAGTTATGGTGTTTGCGAATGGAGAACATCGCCAAGAACGCGAATGGACTGTGCCGAGTTTCTCAAGCAATCAAACTTCAGCCTCACCACCAATATCATGTCTCGGTCTGGATTAAAACAGATAACCTAAAGCCCGCTGTTCCGGAGATAAAAGTTCTCTGTGATTCCCCTCAGCAGACAGTTAGCTGGCAGACCTTCCATGTCGATCCAACGCAGGATTGGAAACAGTACGACATTGTCTTCAACAGCTTTGATGAATCAATGGGACGGATCTACCTCGGCTTTTGGGGCGGAAAATCGGGCAAAATTTGGTGGGATGATCTCAAACTAGAAGAGATTGGGTTGGTTAATGTCATTCGTCGCCCCGGTTGCCCGGTGACGGTCAAGAGCGAATCCGGTACCGTTTTTGAAGAAGGGCGGGATTACCAAAAAATTGTCGATCCCCAATTCCACCCATGGATTGCCTATCGTGGTGCTGAACCGACCATTAAACTCATATCGGGTTCCCGCATCAAAGATGGCGACCACCTCCGTGTCAGCTATTACCATCCGGTGACAATATATGAAGATCGCATAACTTTCTGTCTCTCAGAACCCAAAGTCTTTGAAGACTGGCGTGATGAAATCAAACAGGCTGAAGAGACACTCCACCCTGCCGGCTACTTTATGTCCCACGACGAACTAAGATGCATGAATCAATGTGCACTCTGCCGCAGCAAAAACATGACTGCTGGTCAGCTACTTGCGTGGAATGTTCACAAGGCTTCAGCCATAATCCGTGAGATTCGGCCAGACGCATCGATCTGGGTCTGGAACGATATGTTCGACCCAATGCACAATGCAGTCGACCACTTCTATGCCGTAAACGGTACCATAGTTGGTTCATGGAAGGGCCTCGACAAAGATGTTGGAATCGTAAACTGGCATGGTGGATTGAAGGGCAAGAACTGCAAGTTCTTCGCGGATTTGGGACTGAAACAAATTCTCTCAGGTTATTACGACAGCGATGAAGATGGAACGGCCATTAAGGAGTGGTACGGAAGTACAACATCCGTTCCGGGCATTGTCGGAGCGATGTACACGACCTGGGAAGATAAGTATGGCGCAATGGCACCATGGGCGAAAAAAGCATGGGGTGGGATGAAGTAGATCCTCAAAAACTGCAATATCGTTAAATAGTCACGACTGCAGTACATATACGGTAATACTGAACCACTCATGCTTGAACGAACACCGGTGACATAACAAGTCAGTTTTCAATGAATTATTAGTAGTGACGTACAAGCTTTCCAACTACGCAAACACATTATTTGTAATAGAGGATTCCAAAAAATGCACAGTGATTCCACTGAATTCAATACCAATTCAATACCTAACCCCTTAATCTCTCGTCGTGATTTCGTTGGTGGCGCAGCTATAACTGGTGCAGCCTATGTAATAGGTATTCCTGGTTTAACCACAGCTAAGCTGTTAGCTGGAGCTGCAAAGCGAATCATTACTCCAAATCCTCTGCTCCCTGTTTCGGGCGGCATGGGTCCCACACATCCCACCAAAGAGAAACGCGGAGAAATTACTGCCAGAGCACTCTATCTGACTGATGGCAATACCAGCATTGTTATCGTGGGTTTGGACCTACTCGGATTCCCGGGTGTACTTGCAGATCGCGTTCGAAAGAGAGTTCCTCGAGTGGCGGCAGAGAATATTATGATTGGTTCTACACACACTCACAGTGCTCCCGATTGCTACGCATTTCCAGACGGTAAAGGTGGTCACACAGGTGATCTCGCATTTATGGATAGGGTCTGTGTTCTCGCTGCAGAGGCTGTTAATGAGGCGATTGACCGAGCAAAACCTGCAAAATTGCGCATCAATACCGATGAAGCGAAGGGGAAGATAGCCTACAACTACTATGCACCTGATCTTTATGACCGCAGGATGAGTGTCATACAGGCTGTGGGAGCAGATGATAAGGCAATTGGCACACTGGTGAATTACGCCATCCACCCGGAAGTATTGGGCAACAGTATCGGTATCCTTAGCCCAGACTTAATCGGTCCACTTTGTGATCGGCTTGAAGAGCGTGCAGGTGGAACTGCCATCTTTATGAATAGTGCTCAAGGAGGAATGGTCACTGCAGACAACCGAGATTTGAGCAAGCCCAAAGACCCACAACGTGCTTACTGGGAAGATTCACGAACCTGGGAAGAGTGTAGTCGAAATCGAAGGTGGTTTTTCCTGTGTCACCTTTGATTGTCCAGACAGAGATAGGAGTATCTCTTGTCCCCTTCTCCTCCT
>CAISOI010000424.1 GCA_903886985.1 uncultured Chthonomonas sp. | reverse complement strand
TTTCCCACTTCCTTGCTGGGATAGGTATCTGCATCTAGCCGTTTGCACCAAGTACACCAATCAGTATAAAAATCGACCATGATGAGTTTGTCTGTCTTTTTCGCCATTGATATGGCTTCACCAAAAGTCTTAACCCATTTGATGTCTTTGGCTTGAGCGTGGGTTCCAAACAGTCCCATTGTGATGACTGCTGAAACGGATAGAATTGCAACGCGGACATGTTTGCTGACCATTATATGTTGTTCTCCGACGAACTTTAAGGCAAATCGTATTCTTGGACGCTTAACATCCTTACGCATTTTGAACGGAAAGATGTTTCAAAGTCAACGAAGTGCCTTATAGTCGCCGATTTACCTGACTGGGATGATCTGCTCGCTTTGTGGTTTTGCCGGGGGAACCAACTCAGGACTTGCCTCAAGATAGTTTTTGGGCTCAGGACGCAAGTAGGGGATAACACCTAAGGAACCATCTGCGTAGGCTTTGAAATAACCGAACCCAAAAGTTCGACCTTCCGAAGGCTTCCATCCCTTTTCTAACTTACTGCCGCCATTGCCGAAACAGACCTGTAAAAGTCCCTTTTTGCCAATAGCGGTAATATCAAAAGCATGTACATGAGCACAAATATAGGCTCTCACCTTCTTGTGTTTCTTGAGTGATTCAACCATTGGCTTGGCACACTCAACGTCAATTGGAGCATCGCCCTTCGCAGTGGTCGGATCCACGACATTGCGGTGACCCATGATGATAACCTGTTTTATTTTGGTATTCTTCTCAGCTTGGTCAAGATCGCGATCTAACCAATGCGTAGGAATCATTCCGATCTTTGTCTCACCCGTTTCAGCGTCCTTCGTTGATACGCGCGTATCCGTGTTCAAAACCACGTAGTGGACAGTGTCGCGATCAAATGAGAAGGAGAGCTTGGATTGGTCGTCCACCAGATTATCCTGTGGCACGCTGCTCATAGTGGGGCCATGCGCATCAGATGGGACGAGATTTGCATCGCGCACTAACTTTGCCCATACAGATGTGGTTGCAGCATTGGGCAGCTTTTGGTCTTTGTGCTTGCGGTTAACCTCATGGTTGCCCGGCATGGCAACATATTGGGAACCTTTCGCATGGGGAGCACTCTTCACAACCTCAATCCACGCAGACATTTGCTCTTTCAGAACCTCTCCCTGATCATCCGCATAACCCATTACCAGATCCCCGCCAAAAAAGACCGTGTTCGGTGCGAGCGTTGCGATGTCCGCAAGATTCTGCTTTAATTGGGGCAGATTAGCCGAACTTGGATTGACAGATTTAGTTGCCTCATAGTCTTGCTGATCTATGCGGTTGCAGCCAAAGAAGGCAAATGTTTGCACTACTTTCTGCTCTTGTTTGGCATTGAGCGAGGTGATTGAAAGTGAAACTAATCCAAGGGCTACTGTCGAAGTAATTGTTAGCAAAGAATGGCGGGTGTTACGCATGGGTAAGACCTTTCTGGAGTTGCGACGTAGGATCCATAAGTCGAGATTTTACCACTCTGTGTAAGAGCACATATAGCAATGGTCCGCAAAAATTGCGGACCATCGCTATCAAGAATGACTAACTACT
>CAISOI010000423.1 GCA_903886985.1 uncultured Chthonomonas sp. | reverse complement strand
GCGGTGGCGGTGGTGGTGGCGGCAATAGTCGAGGCAACGAACGCGGCGGTAAACGCTGGTAAGCTAACCAAAATGGTGGACCGAAAGGTCCGCCATTTTATTTAGATGTAGCTGCGTTCTCTGCTTTGGGGACACTTGTGGTCTTCAATTCTTTAAGCGCACTATATGCCTTAACCGCGATTAGAACGGTTGTGAGAACGGTACTAGCCGCGTTGATCTTCTTTGCTACCTCTACACTGGCAACTTCTGCAGTCGTAAGCATATTAGCAGTCTTAGCACTCACGGTATCAACCGTATTTTTAGCTGTGGTTGTAATTCCATCCACTTTGTCCGTGACTTTGTTCACTTTATCGGTAAGGTCGTTGAGTTTTTTCGCGAGGTCACCAATGAGCGGCACAATTTTCGCGACAACCACATACAGCAATGCTGCGTTCAGCAATAATGAGCAAAGGAACGACAATCCGGAAATGATTAACCATCCGGTTGCGAGTCCTCCTGATACATTAGACATCTCTAGTCTCCTAAACGCCCCATAAGCGTGTATTCAGATTAGCACAAAGTGCCTTAAGCCCGCTCCAAACTACCTCTGTTTAAGCCTCTAATTATGATAATTTCAATTACACTTGTCCACGGCGCGTAAATATGACAGGTAAACTTGCCATATTCAAACCGCATAAACGTGAGATCTAACGCCAACTGGAGCAATTGTCTTGTCAGACCCGACCATCACCAAGCCATACTCGCTGGATGCCATTTATGACACCGAAGTATTCGAAGAGAAGACAGTTTCGGAGGCCCAATGGCGATCGGATGCAACGTTTTCCTATCTCGATAAATACCCAAACATTGAATTATCAACGATCTGGGTAGTGGGAAAGGACGGCGTCAAATCACCTCTAATCGATCCTACAACTGTCATTGTGCCTGAAAAGGCCGAACCATTCGCAATCAAATCATTTGTATGGTCGCCAAACGGCGAACATATTTTACTTACTGAAAAGCCTCGAGTGAGATTTGAGTCTCACGGGGATCTTTATCTCTACACCATAAGCTCGAATCAACTGTTTCGTTTGACCAATAGCAAAGAATTCCAAAGACATGCGGCATTCTCTAAAGACGGAAAAACTATTGGCTTTGTTCGGGCAGGCAATCTCTGGACGATTGATCTCGAAGGAAACGAATGCCAACTCACCACGGACGGATGCGAAACACTTTATAACGGCGGATGCGGCTGGGTATACGAAGAAGAATTGGCACTGGCAAAATCATGGGAGTGGTCGCCTGATGGATTGCATATTGCATATCTTCAACAGGATGAGAGTACGGTTCCTGAGGTTCTACTGCCTACATACGACACGCTGCACTCAGCACCGCTCAAAACGCGATATCCTCGCGCTGGGGACAGCAACCCGACAGTACGACTGGGCATTTTGACAATCGAGTCCAAGTCAACCACCTGGATAGATATATCCCCCACCGACAACTCTGAGTTCCTTGTGGCGAAGTTGCAATTTGCTCCTGACGGGAAACTATTGGTGTTCCGCCTAGACCGGCTGCAAAAGCAATTGGATTTGCTGCTCATCGACATTGAAGATGGATCCGTTTCCG
>CAISOI010000422.1 GCA_903886985.1 uncultured Chthonomonas sp. | reverse complement strand
TTCTCCGAATTCGCTTGGTGCGTATTTAGTTGTGTTTACAGCAGTTTGTAATGTGGTGCGTATTCAATTTTCGTTTTGAACGGCGACGGTCTTTTAACATGAATGGACCGGATAGCAGCGACTTCATCTAACATCGATGGACAGGATGGAACAGGATAACGGCAATGGCTAACGGCCTTGAACGGCGAATAGGTGAATGGGAGCGCTTGCGCAAGCGCTCTTTTTCGCGTTTCACCGGTACATATTCAGTTGTGTTTTGTTTCTAGGTCACGGCATGCCGTGACCCTACGGGTAATGTTGGATGCAAGTTAGTGCGGCCGCACGAAATTGAACCACGGGTTCAAGACGTCGGTTGATCGGTCCGACGGTTTGCAATATTTAGTTGTTGTATGTCAATGTTCGGCACACAGATTTATGTATATCTTTGTCTACTAATAATAGACGTCCGAGGTTGCAAGAAAGTTCCAAGAATCTTCAAAAATTTTTTGGGGAGGGTAAGACCACCTCGAAAGACTGCGTCTGATACCCAACCACAGCAGGGAATGGTAACGACACTTTGCCATTTTGACTGATTGATTCAGACCGTTGGTAGATCGGTTCGACGGTTTGCTACGCAAGGCTGGGATTGCGTCTACAGTTATTAAACTCGTATGGGCTCGGCAAATGTGGAACGGCTAAGTACCGCTTTATTAAAATTTTTTTGGAGGAGATGTTCTGACGTATATTCCATGCGATGCATAAAACTGCTGAATCGTCCCAAATTACCAGGTCGTGGCAATGAGCTCAGACGCAACAATGTTGAATTTTTTCGTTCGCAGAGATACCTACTGGCCTTGGCCTTCAGTTTCAATTGCGGCGCGTTCAGGTCGTGCGTTAACGGATAGGAGTCGGAAGAATTCATACATATCGACAATGTGCTTGATTGCCGCTAAAGGTCAATTCTGAGACACGCCATTACCTATCTTTGAAATCATCGTATCACGGAGTCTGGAGTTGAAGTAGCATGCCAAAGGAGATCATCCTAGCATTTTTTTATCTAACGAATTCACATCACCACATACAACCGTTACTTTGTAATTGAGAGTTTCCGGCAATTTGCTGAACTGTTTGCTGAATAGGTCAGGCATTTTTTCATACGTTTGTGATTGCTCTATGAAACTTCTCCTCCGAGTTATAACTGAAGTCAATAGTAACACAAATTACTAAGGGCCAGGATTTTGCGACCCGTACCACGCCGTGCCCAATGGAATGGTGTTTGTGATAGTCGCTTCGCTTCACATTCGGCGAGACCATAATCGAATATCACGGAATTATTTGAAGGATTAATCCAAAGCCAAATGGAATGATTGTTAGCTCCACTTGATTCAACATTATAATGTGAAAGAATCTTCGATGATCAAAGCACTAATGAACCTACTTGTCAAAAGATTTGGCAAATCGCGACAATCAGACCCAGAACACTTTTTCCCGTTGCCACAAATTAATGCTGGCCCTTGGGAACATTATGCCAGCTATAAGGCACAACTACTTGACGTACTCCATGGGTTGATTGAGATATCTCGCGAGTATGAGCCTGATAATCTTGAAAGACAATCCCAATTACAACGGATGTTCGATGATCTCAGAGCTGATGTATATCAGTTAATGGTTATTGGTGCGTTCAAGCGCGGAAAGAG
>CAISOI010000421.1 GCA_903886985.1 uncultured Chthonomonas sp. | reverse complement strand
GGTACTAATAATGTCGTCCGTTTGCAGTGCAATGTGCTGAACCCCTGGGCCCCCGTAGTACTTCAAATATTCGTCTATCTGAGACTTACGACGACCTTCTGCAGGCTCATTGAGTGGGAATTTAATTCGCCCATTGCCGCTCGAAACAACCTTCGACATGAGCGCTGTATACTCCGTGCTAATGTCCTTATCATCGAAACTCACAAGTTGCGCAAAACCCATAATTTTCTGGTAATATCCAACCCACTCATTCATCTTCCCTAGTTCAACATTGCCGACAACATGATCGATCAGCTTGAGACCAACTGGCTTGATGGAAGTACGGCTATAGCGGTTAGGATCGATGGGCTTGAACCCGGGTGCAAACACACCGTGATAATTATCATGGTTAACGAATGTATGCGTTGTATCGCCATAGGTCTGAATACTTGCAAATTCATATTTCCCGTTATCATCCTCGATCACACTTGGAGGAACTACTCCTTTGGCGCCGCGGGCAGTAGCCACTTCATAAGCTCGGTTAACGTCGTCCACTTCTAAAGCAATATCCATTACCCCGTCGCCGTGCTCAACAAGTCGTTTGTTTTCTGGATGTTCACTGCTCAATGGGGAGACCAAAATAAATGTGATATCCCCTTGTTTCAGTACATAAGCTGCTTCATTCCGCATGCCGGTCTCTAATCCGCCGTACCCAACGACGTCAAAACCGAAACAGTTACGATAAAAGAATGCAGATTGTCGTGCATTGCCTACAAAGAATCGAATGTGATCGATCTTCCTCAGTGGCAAATGATCTTCACTCATGGTTATAACCTCTCATTTATCCGTTAATGCACCGCAATATCGCTGCGGAATCGGGTGCCACTACTCGGAATTAGTCAATTCAACAAGAAAGTTGTACCTGATTAGTTCATGCAGTTGTACAGGCTCAATTAAAGGTACCTTCGACCGCGAAAAATCCTTCCATTAACTCTCCATTAGTGTTCCACACAGAGCTTTTAATGTGTTGTATCATCCCACTAACGAAACATTAAATGAATCTTATCAGGTAGTCTTAAGATCATTTTTATGATCATTGACACGTTCTTACCTTCTTGGTGAATTTCATACGATCATTTTCTGTTTCAATGAATGAAAGCTTACTGACAGGGGCTGACTGATGCTCATTTCGGTCTAGCACTTTTGTAACAGGAGTGGGGAAGGCATATTTCAATTCCATATTTTGATTTGGCGGGCTCGCCCCAGATCGAAGGTCAGGTCGGCTGTACCCCGACGTAGATGTTTGCTTGGTTTTGTGAATTGGCTTGAGGCTCGATGCTGAGTTACAAGCCGGAACAAAGATTTAAGACTGTTGATTTTTATGTCCACGGGGCAATTTACGGCGCATACGTTGCCAGGTTGCCATATTGGTGGACCGAATTTGGAATCCGCACCAGTGTTTGTTGTGGGTCAAAGGAGCTAAGTTTTCAATGAATAATTTCAGACTGAGTACCATTGCGGCGCTCGGCGCTCTCATGGTGACGGGCATCTCGATTGCAGCAAATGCCCAGTTAATTAAAAACGGAAGTTTTGAAACTGGCGGATCGAGCGGTCAACCATTTGCCAACTGGACTTCAGTGAATCAATCGGGTGGAGTTGGCGCCTGGGGGGTTCAAACTGGTATATCGACTCCTCAATCAGGAACAATTGTCGGTGCTGTACCAGCAGGTACAAAGGCCGCTATTACGGACACCACTGGGGCTCAATCGGGTACTGCCTCTGCGGGATCTCATGTTCTATATCAAACTTTTAAAGTTCCAACGCAAATTGTCAGTGCTACTTTATCGTTCTTCTATTATCTCGATAATAGTGATTACGGTGGAGACGTCAACGGTGTAAATTACTTCAGCCCAGATTCACTGGACTTCAACACTCCAAACAATCAACAAGCGCGCATTGACTTCATGACATCAGGTTCGGGAAATTTCAGCACTTCGGGGACTGACGTGTTGCTCAACGTTTTCCAAACCAACGACAATTTCACCACCGCTGAAGGCTATACCGCAGTTACCACCAATGCACCGTGCGGCGGAGTAGAGATCG